>DMTG01000245.1 GCA_003477345.1 Succinivibrionaceae bacterium
AGCCAAGACCCCAAGCTCCGAGAGTTTGATTTTCCCAGTTGTCTTCTACTAATCTGATGTCATTTACTGTCGGATCAAAACCTAACTCTTTTAATGAGCCCAGGTATAATTCCTGAATATTATCCGGGGATGGTTTTAGAATGACCTGAAACTGGTAATAGTGCTGAAGTCTGTTTGGATTATCTCCATATCTTCCATCAGTTGGTCTTCTTGACGGTTGTACATATGCACAGGAAATCGGCTCTGGTCCTAGAGATCTTAAAAAAGTCATTGGATGGGATGTGCCGGCACCTACTTCCATATCAAAAGGCTCGGCGATCATGCATCCATGTCGCATCCAATAGTCCTGTAAAGTCAGAATTAATCCCTGAAATGTCTGCAGGTCATACGAATTAGGCATATTAAAAAACCCTTATTACTTAATATTAGAATCTGATTTATGCTATCTGGCAATAAAACATATATTTTAACGCATACAAGACATAAATGATAATATTCAATGCCTATCTAGATGCGGTTTTTTTAATAATAAAAAGATTTGGGGACTCTTCTGTAGGCATAGAGAGAAGCTCGTGCTTCATAAAATTGCAAAAGGCAGGAATGTCTCTTAAAGAAACCGGATCATCAGATAGAATTTCAATTACCTGGCCATTATCGGCTTTGCGAATAGCGTTTCTTAGCAAAGTAAGCGGCTCAGGGCAGGATAAACCGGTTGCATCGATTTTTAGTGTTTCCATATGAACAATAATTCTTTATTTGACTTGAATTTAAGTTATCTGTTTGTTAAATAGATAAAAAATAATTAAAGTGATAATTTGGCAAGATTTTTGTTGTATATAAAAAATCTTTTGTTATAATACACCACGTTGCTGGCATAGCTCAGTTGGTAGAGCACCTGTTTTGTAAACAGGGGGTCGTGAGTTCAAGCCTTACTGCCAGCACCACTTCTCTAAATATCATGTCTCTCCTTGAAAATATTTCACCAATTTGATTTCTAACTAAAAGATATTGCGATTATTGCATTACTTGGCAGTAAAGACAGTTAAATTTATGTTGCGTTTGACAGTTTTGGATAAAAACTATTATAAATCATAATATTGGCTGTTTATTTTGTAGTATTTTTTTTGGCCGTCGGCCAGATTTTTATTATTCTTTGTACAGCGCAGGAGACTCCTTAATCTTTTTTATAATTTTTTTCAGAGTGTCACTCATTACCACCTGACTGCCGAACTCCTTGAGATCGAAGATATTCAGAAGGTCCGTTATCATTTCGGTGTCTTCGTAATCTGGTATATAGCCCCTGCCACCGCTGACAGCAAACATATTCATATTTCTTAAGGCATACAGGATTTCATCCATTGTGTACTTGGCATCAGGATAGGTCTGTGTATCCTTAAGATGATCGGCGATTTTTCTTTCTACTCCTCTTAACAGCAGCAGTGCCATAAAGCAGATCTGGAAGTGAGCGACTATTCTGCTGTCTTTTCTGTGATAGAACGGTCTTGCAGACAAATCGGTCTTCATGATTCTGAAGCATTCTTCAATTTCCCTCCTTCTTGAGCTGATGGATATGATTTTCTGCAGCGGCAGTTCATCTTTGAAGATATTGGTAGTCTGTGCGTAGAAACCGTCATACTTTTCATCTTCAGATACCTTTTCCTCGTTGATTGAGGCGGTTCTGGTTTTAACCTTATTTCCCTTATCGTCAAAATAGGTCTGGCTGATATAGCTTTTGGGGCTACGGTCACTTTCTCTTTCATAGGTGCCGCTGGCAATCATCTTTTCGGCTCTTTTGAGTTTATGACTGCGAAGACCTCGCAGATATTCGCGGTATTTTAAAGAGAAGGTAACTATAAGTCTGGAATCAAGATTATGTTCAGCAGTGGTTCTTTCCTTAAAGAACAGAGTGTTATAGTGCTTATGGAAAAAATCTTCATTCTCATAGAGCTTAGAGAGGCAGACATCGGTTACTTTGCGGTACCGGTGTGTCGTGGTATCAAAATGGAAGTATGACCAGCCGGTGTCCTCAAGAGCCCATTCCTTCAGGTTTTTGCCAAGTTTTTTAATGGACTGGGTACATATAAAGCGATGCTGACCTGACAGACCGAACTGTACTAAGGAGTCGTCGGCGTCTTTGTTGTTATATCGGCGGTTCTCCTCTGAAGGCAGTCCTGCATCTGTACATACAACTACATCTGCTTCTCTGAAGTTTTTAAATATCTTTTCTTCTAAAGGGATTAAGGTTATCTGCTCACTGGTATTGCCAGGATTGATGCAGAAGCCCAGAGGCATACCGTCTCCATCCATTAACAGTCCCATCTGTACAATTGGCTTTGGCCTGTTTTCTTTTGACCTGCCGTATTTTCTTAAGGTATGCTCCTGCTTCCATTCGGTCGTTCTGCCTTCTTTGTCGCAGTCTTCCATTTCGGTTTCAGAATAGAAGTTGGTGCAGTCATAATAAATATGGCTGACATTGCGCCTGACATTTTTTGAGGAGTAGTAATACAGTCTGTCCTGAATGATGGTATTGCTGGAATTGAGGAGATCCATTGCCCGGTAGATATGCTGAACCTCAACGTTGAACTTTTCCAGAAAACGCCGCTGATGTTTATCTGAGAGCGCCAGTTTGGAAGAAGGAAAGAGGATGCGTCCGAACAGTACGGCTCTTAAGACGTTGTTTAAATCAAAGCCGGTAATATGCGGATGTTCCTTCATGATTTCAGCGCATATATTGGCAATACCAAAGGAATGGTAAATCGAATCTAAAATGAGATAGCCGGCATTAAATATACAGCTCCCGGACTCTTTAGGAAGATTCTCCTGAAGCTTTATAGTCATATAGCGGGAGTTCTGGCGCTTTGCTTCCCGGAGCTCCTGATTTTTCCTTTCAATATAATCCTTACACCACTGCAGAGCATCTTCTACCTGATATTTTTCTCTTATGACTTTTGCACATCCCAAAGCTTCAACAGTTCTGGTTTTCTTAATACCTTCGGGAGTTCTGTAGTCTTCAATCACATAGAAATATGTATTGTCGGCCTTGCCGGTCTTGGTCAGTCGCATGATTGTTCCACAAAAAATTTTTAACCAAACATACGGATTTTCAAAGCATTCTAAAAACTTTTTTGGTTAACTGTCGAAGTTCGAAATTCAGCAATCAGTTAAAAGTGTCTGAATTAGAAAAGTATTTTTATTCTTTGTTCTATTAATCATGATCTGCATCAAATAAATATTTTTAATAATAAAAAATATATAGATATAGTTTATATATGTATATATAATATATCTATGGTATGAAATTACCATAGAACAGAACAATAAATAATTTTATTTAATTATGGGTGTTAATTTTTTTTATCGCTAACCTAATTGCAAATAAGATTATTTCAGTTTTCTAGTTCATAACACAGCATCCAGATAATCTAGTGAATAAGGAGCAGGTCATGAATTTTGATTACGATGATTTGAGTAATCTTAGGCATTATAACGAAACATGGAAACTTCTAAATGCTGAGCATGCTCCACTTATTCTTGCTTTTCTGCAGCAGGCATTTATATCCCGTGGCGTAAGTGTCGCTCCAGAATCAGAACTTTGTCAAATTCTGGAAAATGTGATTTTTACTGCTACAAACGGCAGCAGTACTTTTACTAATGAGCCGACTGCCTATCTTACTGAATGGTCATCAGACTCTAAAAGATGGTTAAGACGTACCTATAAAAGCGGATCAGATGAACCGTTTTATGACATTACTCCAGCGTCTCAGAAAGCAATTGAATTTATAAATTCTCTGCATACTTATTCCTTTGTCGGAACCGAGTCCAGATTCAGATCCATTATTGATCTGCTTCGACAGATAACCATGGGTACTGTAGCAGAGCCTTCTGATGTCATTCGAGATCTCGAGTTACAGATAAGCGTGTTAACCCAAAGATTAGAAAATGCTAAACGCGGGCAGATAGATAGACTTTCAGAAATAGAGGTTCTTGACCGTTTTCAGCAGTTTGAGCAGCTGGCGCGGATGCTGGTTTCAGATTTTCGTTCAGTAGAGTACAACCTCAGAGATCTTGATAAAGGTATTCGCCAGAAGATAGCAATGTGGAGCGGTTCAAAAGGAGAGCTTTTACAATCAGTACTAGAAAATTCTGACGGCATTGAAAATTCTCAGCAGGGACGCAGTGTATCAGCATTTTCTTTTCTACTGTTAAATCCAAATCTTCAGGACGAAGTCAGAGGCATGATTGATGAGCTTTATGAATTGAGTTTCGTAAAAAATATCAATTATGACAAGAACGTGAAGAATGTCTATCGCGCGTGGATCACTGGTAATGAGCACATACAAAAGACCATGGGAGCGCTGTCAAAGCAGTTAAGACACTTTATAGATGATAAGGTTTTTCTGGAAAATCGTCGAATTCTTGAACTTATTAGAGATATTGAAAAGAAAGTAATCGAAGGCCGTCTTCTTGATAATAAGGATTTTAAATCTGAATGCATCGGTTTACTTCTTGATTTACCGGCAGCGGATATCAATCTGCCATTTGAAAGACCTCTTTATACCGTAAAGGAAAAGATCCGTTTTGATACCAGGAATATTGAAGAAGGCGGCAATGACAGTAATGTTGATAGTCTTTTTGATATTAGTTCAGTAGACCGGGCGGCATTGACTCACAACATAAGAATGCTGCTTTCAGACAGCGATGAAGTCTCTCTGTCTGATGTCATCGACAAATATCCTTTAAAAAAGGGGCTTACAGAGCTGCTTACTTATTTTTCAGTAATAGATGACAACTTTGAGGTCAAAGAAGACCCTCTGATTCAGGATGAGATTGCCTGGCAGAGTGAAACCGATCCGGAAATCACACGTTTTACAACAATAACTCGCGCATATATAAGAGAAAAGCACTAAAGCGGGCCGGTTTTACATAAGACAATGTCAGTAAAAATTATCTTGGGACACGCTAGGTTTATCAATAAATAACAGCATCAGGTAGAAAATAAAATGGAATATTCTGAATTTCAGGAAAATTATGAGGAATCACAGGACGAATCCCTGGTTAGTGATGAAAGCAGTTCAGCACAAAGGGGAAAATTCGAAGTAGGAATTATTTGTGCCTATCTGCTTCGCGGAGTGATTTACAGACAGGATACCGCAACCTTGTGGAACTGTCTTAAAGAGCAGAAGAACAAGGTTCATGACTATCTAATAAAGCTTGGAGTAAAGCTTGTGTTAGATGAGAATGAAGGTTATGCCTACCTGCGTTCACTTACTGATGAAGAACTGCCTGATGTAGAGTGTTTGCCGCCAAGACTTATGGCAAGACGCCAGCTGTCTTTCAATGTCAGTTTCTTTCTGCTCTTACTTCGCCACAAGCTGATTGAATTCGATTCAGAGGCTAATGGGGATATGCGCCTGGTACTGAGCAGCAGTGAACTTGTCGAAATGATGAAAACCTTCTACCAGAACAAAAGCAATGATGTGAAACTTCAAAATCAGATAGAAACAACTATCAATAAGGTGGTTGATCTGGGTTTTTTGAAACCGCTTCAGAATAGAAAGGACAGAGGCGAACACCATTACGAAGTGATGCGCATTATAAAGGCATACTTTAATGCTCAGAATGTAGCTGACTTTAAGACGAAACTTGAAGAATATCAGAATTATCTGCTTGAAAAAAAATAACACAGACATAGGACAGGAGAAAAGTATGCAGAACACAGATCGCAATACAGACGGTTACAGACTTAAAAGACTAGAGGTTTATAACTGGGGCGTTTTTCACCACAAAATATGGTCAATTGATCTTGATGGACAGAATGGCCTGTTAACAGGTGAAATAGGCTCAGGCAAATCTACTCTGGTTGATGCCATCAGTACACTTCTGGTACCGTCGCAGAAGATTGTGTTTAACAAGGCTGCCGGTGCTACATCTAAAGAAAGAGATCTTCGTTCCTATGTCATGGGATACTTCAAGTCTCAGTCAAGTGAATACGGAACCTCAAAACCTATTGCCCTGAGACCTGATCGCAAGGACTATTCGGTAATTTTAGCGGTCTTCCATAATGAACAGCTAAAGAAGGAGGGAATTGCCGATTGCGACATTACTCTGGCTCTGGTTTTATATATGACAAATACTGCGAACCAGCCTGAAAAACTTTTTGTTACGGCAGAACAGGAGCTGAGCATAAAGAATCATTTCACTGATTTTGGAAAAGATCCTGCTGCTCTAAGAAAAAAGCTGCGCGCCCTGAACGTGTCTGTTTTTGATTCTTTTCCGCAGTATTCTGCATGGTGGAAGAGGCGTTTTGGCATAGGTGACAATGATCAGGCCATTGATCTATTTGCCCAGACTGTATCCATGAAAACAGTGGAAAATATATCCTCTTTTGTCCAGTCACATATGCTGCAGGAGGTAGATGCGGATGAAAAGATTGAAGATATTATTGATAGATTCAATGATCTGAATTCTACATACGAAAGTGTCTGCCGAGCACGCGATATGCTCAATCTGCTGGCTCCTATGCAGAGTATTGCTGAAGAAATGAAAGTCAGTCAGCAGGAAGCAGAGCGTTTCACGCAGGCAAAAACTGAAATTGATCCCTTTATAGGAATCCAGCGAAGAGATCTTTTAAATGAAGTAATCGAAAGCACCCGTAATAATTTAAAGAAGGAAAATGCGCAGATTGAATCTTTAGAAATAAAAAAGACTTCTCTTGAAAATGATTTGGAAAAGTGTCTGGACGATCGACGCCAAAATGGTGGTGAGCAGCTTGAATCTCTGCAGCGGTCTATCAGGAATCAGGAAAATATTATCAGTATAAGAAAGGCGCGCGCCAAATCTTTTGAAGCTCTATTAAAACTTTTGAATATGAATCTGCCGAGAAGCGTTAATGGTTTTACAGATCAGCAGCTTGCTTTGCATCAAAAGAATCAGGAAGTAGAAGCAGAACAGACAAATGTGCAGAACGAACTTATAAAAAACGGTTCTGAAAAAGAAAGAATTGTCTGTGATATAAAAAAGTTAGAAGAGGATATTAGCTATATAAGCGCACATCCAAGCAATATCTCAATAAATCAGTTAAAAATCAGAGAAAAAATCTGTGAAGATCTTAAGCTGGATGCAAATAATCTTCCTTTTGCCGGCGAACTAATAGAGGTCAAAGAGAACCAGAAGAACAAGTGGGAAGGCGCTATTGAGCGCGTACTGCATGGTTTTGCTCTGTCTATGCTGGTACCGGATGCCTATTATCAATCTGTAGTGAATTATGTTGATAAACATGATCTCAAAGGCAGACTTATCTACTATCGCATTAAAAAAGATCTGATTTATTCAGGAAAGCCGCTATATCCCGAAGAATTAAGAACGAAGCTGACTATTAAGGATAAGGGGGAATTTACAGAATTTGTCCGTCAGCATCTTGATGAAAACTTTGCTTATATATGTACTGGAGATTACGAAAAATTCAAACGTGAATACAGGGCAGTAACACCTAACGGGCAGATAAAATCTGGCAACCGCCATGAAAAGGATGACCGTCGCAATCTTACTGATAAAAGGAATTATGTATTAGGCTGGAGCAACACCGACAAGATCTTGATTCTAAATAATGCTCTTTTAGAACAGCGTGTCATGTTAGATAAGGTAAACCAGATTGTCAGGGATATAAAAATACGCAACCGGGAACTTCAGAATGAGATAAGGATTTTTGCCAGACTAGAAGAGTATAAGAGCTACGATGAAATTGACTATCTAAGTCAGACTGACAAATTGAAAATGCTTACTGAAGAGTACCGAAAAATAGAAGAAGGCTCGGATGTCCTGCGTTTGCTTGATGAAAAAATCAAGAACATTAAAAATGAAATTTCTCAAGTTACAGATGATCAAAATGAACGCGTACGAAAAGCCGGCAGATTAGAGGGAGAAATATCCCAGTACGAAAAAGATCTTAACGATCAGAATGAAGAATTAGCAAAAGAAAATTTACAACTGGTATCTCTTTCATTATTAAAAGACTATCAGGAAGAATTTTTGAAAGGAAAAACTCTTACCCTGAATCAGTGTGACAAGCTAAGACGCGAGCTTGTACGAGAGATAGAATCCAGTTATAAACTAAATTCAGGCAAGCAGAGTGAATGCGAAAAGAAGCTAATAACCATGATGGCTGACTTCAGACATAGGTATGAAGCTGAAAGTCAGGAAATGGATGACTCTGCTGAGAGCTGGCCGCAGTATGAAGAGCTGCTTGCAAAAATCCGTAACGATGATTTGCCTAGGTTTGAAGGCCTCTTTAAAAAGAAGCTCAAGGATAATACGCTGAATGATATTGCTACCTTGAATGCCTTTTTAGATACTTCAGCTGGAGAGATTTCCAAACGAATTGATGTAATCAATAATGCCCTGAAATCAATTGAGTATAACCCAGGACGCCATATCCAGCTGGTTACCCTGAATACCGAAGATCAGGAAATCAGACAGTTTAAATTTGACCTGCGACAGATGATCGACAACCGCAGTGAAATTGATTCGGGTTCTCTGGAGATTTCTGAAGAACGTTTTCTTAAGGTAAAAGATCTAATAGAGCGTTTCAAGGGAAGAGCGGACTCTGTAGAGGCTGACAGGAGATGGCGCCATAAGGTTACTGATGTCCGTCGCTGGTATGAGTTTGGAGCACAGGAACTGTATGATGAAGACGGCTCACAGTATGAGTACTATAAAGATTCCTCAGGAAAGTCTGGCGGCCAGAAAGAAAAACTTGCATATACGATTCTGGCAACCTCTCTTGCTTATCAGTTCGGTACTGGATTTGACGATAAATCTTCAGACAGATCTTTTAGATTTGTAATCATTGATGAAGCTTTTGGTCGAGGATCAGATGAGTCAGCAAGCTTTGGACTTGAACTGTTTAAGAAGTTGAAACTGCAGCTCCTGGTGGTAACGCCAATGCAGAAAATTTCTATAATCGAGCCTTATGTAGAGCACGTGGCAATGGTGTCTAAGGATGATGGAAGTTCTCAGTCAGCTGTACGCAATCTGACTATCAAGGAATACCGTCTTTTAAAACAGCAGCGGGAACTGCTAAAAAACACCCGCGAGCTAGAGCCGGTGGCATAATAGGTATATATCCTGGCTATAAATTGCTATTTGATTTTACGGTAAATAATGAGTTTATAAAACCATGAAAAACTGGACTACCTTGCGTGATTTAAGACAGCAGTGCCTTAAGATCTGGGATAAAGGCACCATCATTAAATTTCTGCTAGAAGATGGCAATCTTTATGCTGATGATCTTTTCGCCAACCGCGGGGCAGTAAAAATAGCAATTAAAGGTCCCAGATCAACTGATTTTAAGAATGATTTTCCTAAATCAATAGATTTTACTGATAAATGGTCTGCACAGCGTGAAGTAAAGATTCAGTTTACTCAAATTACTACAAGGCTTATGGGCACGCAGACAATACCTCATAGTGCAGTATTTGACAGTGTTTATGACTTTGTAGGGTTTATAGGCAAAAAAAGAGAATATGACTCAATAAAAAGCAGTCTTACAGAAATCTCAGCGCCAGTTCTTGAATACATTAAAAAGAAACCGCAGTCATATTTAAAATATCAGGAATGTTTTCATAAGATAGACATAATTGCAGGCTATCTTAGGAATCATCCAAAGCCTCGGATTTATTTAAGACAGATGGCACTGCCTTCTATCGATACCAAATTCATAGAAAACCATAAAGGCATCATTGGAGATGTTCTTGATATGTTGCTGCCTGCAGACAGTATAGACAGAAAGGAAAACTGTTCTTCAGGCTTTGCCAGGCGCTATGGTTTTCTAGACAAGCCTCTTAGAGTACGTTTCAGAATTTTGGATAAAAACATTAGAATTCCTAATATTAATCAGGAATGCCCTGATATCACTCTGGATGAAAAAAGCTTTGCAACTTTGTCTTTAGAGTGTACAAATGTCATTGTCTGTGAGAACGAAATTTCTTTTTTATCTCTGCCTAATCTCAGATCAAGTATTGCTGTGTTCGGCTCCGGATATGGTTTTAGCGCTTTCAGATCGGCGAGATGGCTGCAGACAAAAAACATGTATTACTGGGGAGATCTTGATACGCACGGTTTTGCCATATTAAGAGAATTTCGCATGGCTATGTCTCCGTGCCAGGTCAAATCCGTCTTGATGAATTATGAGACTTTGAATAAGTATAAGGCTTTATGCGTAGAGGAGCCTAAGCCATTAAATAATCTACTAGATAATCTGACAGAAGAGGAATCGCTGGCCTATCGCGCGCTTCTAGACTGTAAATTCTCAGGTACACAGGGACTTAAACATCTAAGACTTGAACAGGAGCTTATTCCGTGGCAGGAAGTAAAAGATGTGTTTTTTAACCTTGCAGCACAATAAGCTAAGTTAGCAGGTTAACAATAATTGGATATATTGATATATCAGGCAATTTGAAGCGACTTTCGCGGATGTAAATTCGTGGATTTACCGAATAAACTGTAGTTGTACCAATAATCAGTTACGGATTTACAGCATACATAAGGAAAGTCGCAATGAATAAGATAATCTTTATTGGCATAGATGTCCATTCTACAAACTTTACTTTATGCTCTATTGCGCCAGGATACGGTTTTGCGGAAGACAAAATATTTGTACAGGTACAGTTTTAAGAGTTCCTGTGACTACACGGTTACTTCCTCATAATCACTCTATCAAAAAGCGCTATATTACTGTGCCCTAAAAATCATTTGAACTTATGATTATTCGTCTAACTTAATGTTAAAAAAAGTAATAAAGATGTTAGCTCATAAAAATTTGTCTATGCTATAATCATTAAGTTATAACCGCAGGAACTGTGGGGGTAGCGTTACTATTATTTTTAAGTATTATTTTGAAATATAGATAATATTTAATTTAATAGAAGCGAAGTTGATGAGATATCTCAAAAACATGTTCACTGGCTAAATACTGAATTATGAACTCAGTTTTGGCTGGTTTCCTTTTAGGGATTTTATAAGTTAAGTTGGAATTTATAAATGAAGACTAAAGTATTAGCATTAACTGTTGCTGCAGTTTTAGCTGGCGCTTCTTTCACCGCTAACGCTGCTGTAGAAGATACATGGACAATCGGTGGCCGTCTTGGCTGGGCAAGAGGCTTTATCGACAATGGTAATGATTACAAGGCTGACCAGAAGAACGCATTAGGCTGGGGCTTATACGGCGAATACAGCATTCGTTCATGGGTAGGCG
>DMTG01000308.1 GCA_003477345.1 Succinivibrionaceae bacterium
CATCATCTGCAGCTGCTTGTCGGTATTGCCAGGGCCCATTGGGATGGCCATGGCGCCTAATCGCTCACAGCCGGCCTGAAAACCGATGCCGGCAGTCCACAGTCCATAGCCCGGGGTAATATGGATTCTGTCGCTGCTGGTAATGCCTGCTATTTCATAGCAGCGCTGAAACATGATAGCCCAGTCTTCCACGTCCTTTCTGGTGTAGGGAATAATCACTGGTCTGCCGGTGGTGCCTGAAGAGGAGTGGATTCTGACCACTTCCCTGTCATCCACCGCCTGAATTCCCAGTGGATAGGCAAATCTCAGATCATCCTTACTCGCAAAGGGGATTCTGTCAAAATCATCCTGATTCTTACACTCGGTAATGCCCAGTTCACGGTATTTTCTGCCGTAAAAGCTGTCGGTCTTGATAAGACGCTTAATCTGTCTGTCGACCAGTTCTAATTGTTTTTCAGTCAGTAACATATCTCTCACCTAATTTATAACCCGCTTGAAAGGCTTTTTTATTGACCTCTACAAACTTCTCCTTAACCTTCTTTTCAATTTCTGAAAGAACCAGCTCTCCGTCTACTCCGAGTACCCCAAGTCCGCAGGCCATACCCAGAATAATGATATTGAAAAACTTCAGCGAGCCGAATTCACGGCAGACCTCGTGGGAATCAACCACATAGGTTTTCTTATAATGCTGTTTCAGAAAAGCTGTCATCTCTGTACCGTCGTAGCCTGTATCCTTAAGACTCTCGGTCACCGGTTTTACAGGATGCGAATTGACAATCACTATGCCCTCAGGCTTCAGATAATTGAGATTTCTGACGGCTTCCGCAGGTTCAAAGGCTAAAATCAGATCGCCTCTGCCATCGGGGATCAGAGGCGAAAAGGCACTGCTCCCCACCCTGATATGACTCGTGACACTGCCGCCGCGCTGAGCCATGCCGATGGTTTCTGCCGAATGGACCTGTTCTCCTGCGGCCATGAAAGCCGAGGCAATCAGCTTTGAGGCCAGCACGGTCCCCTGTCCGCCGACGCCGCATAACAGTATGTTTCTATCCATGTTTTACTTTCTCTATCGCTTTATGCGGGCATACCTGAGAGCACAGGGTGCAGCCGACACACAGACTCTCATCAATCACGGTCTGACCGTCTACGGTTATGATGGCAGGACAGCCGAGGCGCTTGATGCACAGACCGCAGTTCCTGCATTTGTCATTGATGACACACTTCTCCTGAGACTTCACAATGCTGATGCACGGAGCCCTGAAGATAATGGCCTTGACGCCTTTTATCTTTTCGCACTCTTTTACGGCCGCCACCGAGGCCTTGAGATCGTCTGGATCGGTAACTACGATTTTTGCAACGCCTAAGCCTTCTAGAATCTTTTCGATATTGAGCTTTTCTACAAAGCTGCCCATCAGATTGAAGCCGGTGCCCGGATGCGGCTGATGTCCGGTCATCGCCGTGGTCGAATTGTCGAGAATACAGATGATGATATTGGCTTCATTGTAGATGGCATTCACGATACCGGTAATGCCGGAGGCAAAGAAGGTTGAGTCACCGATGAAGGCAAAGGACACGGCATCCTTATCCACGTGAGAGAATCCCTGGGACATGGTAATGCCTGCACCCATGCACAGACAGGTATCAACCATATCAAGCGGCTTTGCATTGCCTAAGGTATAGCAGCCGATGTCGCCGCAGTAATAGGTCTTCTTCTTTTTCATAGCGACTTTGACCGCATAAAATGCTCCGCGGTGCGGACAGCCGGCGCAGAGTACCGGAGGTCTAACAGGCAGGGACGGGATCTCGGTCAGAGGCTCAGTTGCCTGTTTATGCTCTACCCCAAAGAAGCGGTCGAGAATTTCTGAGCAGATCTTTACATTAAGCTCGCCCGCATGCGGCACATCGCCTGTAAGCTTGCCTCTGACTCTTAGCCTGAGCTGATGTCTGCCGGCAGTTTCGAGCAGATACTGCTCTATAAGCGGACTTAATTCCTCAAGACATATAACCTCGTCCAGATCTTTTAAAATCTTAAGTGCAAACGCCTCAGGGAAAGGAAAAGCCGTACCAATCTGCACCAGGGTAACCTCAGGATGATCATTTAGATATTCTCGTGCATACGAATAGCTGATGCCAGAGGCAAAGACCGCCTTTCTGCCTGATTTTTCGGCGTTCAGCACCGTGTTGAAGCGGTATTCTGACAGCTCATCTGCTAAAGAGGCGTTTCTCTTTTCAATAAGTTCGTGATTCCTGCGTGACAGCTTAGGAAAAATCACCCATTTAGAGCTGTCCTTGATAAAACCTTCGGCATCTTTAGGGGCATAGTGCTCGTCAAATTCAATGGAGGCATAGCCGTGACAGACACGGGTGGTTGGTCTTAATATCACCGGAGTGCGGTATTTCTCGGAAAGTTCGAAGGCCTCCTGTACCATCTCAAAGGCCTGTTCAGGGGAGGCCGGATCAAGCACCGGAATCCGGGCAAATTCCGCAAAGCGTCTGGTATCCTGCTCGGTCTGGGAGGAAATCGGGCCCGGATCGTCCGCCACCACAATGACCATACCGCCTTTGACACCTACATAGGCAAGACTCATGAGCGGATCGGAGGCTACGTTGAGACCTACCTGCTTCATGGTCACCAGTGAGCGGAAGCCTGCATAAGAAGCGCTGGCACAGACCTCCATGGCAGCCTTTTCATTGACTGACCATTCAAGATGGACTCCCTCATGCGGCACATGAAAGATGGTCTCGATTATCTCAGTTGAAGGCGTGCCGGGATAGCCGGCCACCATTTTTACTCCGGAACACAGCGCACCTATGGCAATGGCACTGTTTCCCATCACGTATTCTTTTTTCATGTGTTTATTTTTTTATAGTAATCAAAGCTAACAGTCTCTATTTTCGCATTAATCATTAAAACGGTGGATTCTTGAGTATGACCTGACAGGAATTTTGAAAAAAATTCAGCCAAAGCTCTTCAGATAATTAAAAATTGCCTATAATTTCAGTAAATTATTTGTATTTAGATGCCATCCTTACCTCTTCTTAACGTGCACCATCACATAGCAGACAATAAGGTTTCGGCCGAAAAAAAGCAGGATTTTATGATCCTGCTTTTAAACATTCTGGGAAATTAACTAAGTTAACTGTCTGCTATTCAGGCATGCACTCGGTGGCAGCTCTTTCTACCTTCAGGCAGCTCTTGTAGTTTTCCATGAATTTGTTAAAGCCTGCAACACCTGTTGCTTCCGGATCAATCTTCTCGCCCTGGCTTGAAGCAAAGACCCTGCTGTCCAGGTACTGCGGCAGTGTCTCGCCCTCGTTTTTATTGACAAGGTAGGCTGCCAGGATGGCAACGCCCCATGGACCACCCTCGCCTGCTGTGGTCATAACCCACACAGGAGTATTCAGAGCATCGGCCATGATCTTCTGACCTACGCCTTTGGTCTTGAACAGACCG
>DMTG01000186.1 GCA_003477345.1 Succinivibrionaceae bacterium
CTCCGCGCTCAGCACGTTGTCTTTTGTAAAGAGCCCGGTTCTTACCAGGTTGTTCTGCACTTTACGATAGGCATCCACGTCAATAAAGCTGAATACCAGCTTATGAGTAAGGCCATACAGCTTTTTACTGACCACACTTATTTTATGCAGCAGCACTTTCGGGGTAATTTCAGGGGTAATTATGAGCGGATCAAAACGCCAGATAACTCTGTCTGCCCCAATTTTTTCAGAAAGAGCTTTAAAGGTCTCAACTCTTTTATCAACAGACGGAACATTGGGCTCGAAGCCTTCTGAGTCATAGTCATTAAGAGTGAACTGAAAATAATAGCCGATGCCCCTTTTATCAAGCTCATCTAAAAGCGGCAGCAGAGGCTTAGGGTTCTTGGTCCAAAACACGACTACCCGGCAGTTTTTAAAGGTCACATAGGATGGCTGGCGGTTGAAAGGGTTTACCCATACAACGTAGCCGGCCTTTAAGCGTTCTATGAACCACTTAGCATAAAAGGCCGGTATATCGGTAGATCTGCTGGCAGATACTATAACAGGTGCCAGTGCGTCTACAGTTCTGCCGTCAGGGAGTTTCAGTTTTTCTTTCTGCATAATACACGACCTTATAAAAGCCCAAAATCTAATTCTATCTTATCGTCATTATCATCTTTAGATACCTGGGCGCAGCGTATTTCTTCATTCAGTGAAATCAAATGCTCTGCAGTCTGCTCAGGCAGAATGCTTCTAGCCACAGAATCTCTTACCAATACCCTGTAATTATATTTAGAATTGGTATCAGGATGCTGGAATTTGGTGTAGCAGCTGTGGTTCTTGCAGTGTTTGTGGTTTCTGCAGGTTACTGGCAACACAAAGCTAAATTCGGAAGCATCAGTAAAATCATTCAGATCTGAATTCATACATAATGGGATAAAGGTTCCATTTGCTGCTGTGCAGGTGACATCAGAAATAATCATCATTCCTCTTTCTGATAAAGAAGCACTGAAGGCTTTGGCAAAATGGTAATACACATTGTCGCAGCGTGTTAACAGCTCACACAGGAATTTAGAGGTAACGATAAAATCCATGTCTGAAAAGTTATAGGCAAGATTATAAAAATCGGAAGTACTGCGGATATTTTTAGAACCGCGTTTTATGATAATTCTAATTCCTGTTGCCTCATGCATCTGTTTAAAAATATCTCGGCAGATATTAAGTGCATCTTCGTTTCCGTCTATTACATTAATTTCAAATTCGGCCTCTGGATATCTGGCGTGCAGGAAGCAGACAAGGCCAGCAATATCACCGCCAGTGCCGCAGCCAACAGATAAAAGTTTAAAAGACTTCTTTTCCTCAAAGAATGTAAAATGAGAGGTTAAGCGGTCTATTTCCATGCAGATAGATTTAATTTCGATGAAAGATCTTGGAAAATAAGTGCCCAGATATTTAAGGTTATCCTGGTGGTTATTTTCAAGGTTAAACATTACTCTGACATGATCAGCAGAATACACTGCGCCTGAATTTTCGATGAAAGCGCGAAGCCAGTCTGGTAATAAATTCAAGCAACCGTTCATGATTCTGCCTCTTTATGTTCTGATGTATAAACTATAAAGAGCACAGAACGTACCAATTATTAATTTCTTTTAATTACAGTTCATTATTCCCAAATAGCCTAGCAAACGTCCTCAATACATTAGTAAAATTACAAAGTTTTAGTTAATTTACCAACTATATAGCAAGTTAATCTTTACTGATAATCATCAGTATGTAGCTTATTCAATAAGTAGAAAAATTAGGTATTGCGCTTATGGCATAATTTGGTATTATCTTTTGTTATTCAACGAAAAATCACAAACAATTTCAGCACACCTTTTCCAGGGATTAAAAGGAACAACAAACACTTCCTTCTAAAGAGTCTCGCCAGACACCACAACAATATTTCTAAAATATAATCAATACACCTTTTTAAAGAACTATCCCCGTAAGGTTCCTCTGGGTTTACTATAAATTTCCATGGGGAAACTAGAGTAAATTACATAAATTCCAAATAAAATATTTCCAAAAACAACAGCCCACATATCATAAAACTGCAGAGACTTTTCAAAAATATTTTTACACGGTGCAATAATATTAATAATTATGTTATTAACTTTTTCGCACTAGGCAATAACGGTATTTACGGCCCTCTAGTTTATTAAACAGCAGGAAAAATATGAGCAGTTACGTTTTTACTTCTCTGGTAGGAAATCAGCTTTTTGGAGTCATCAATGCAATAATCTGTGCTGCTAACAGACGAAATACACTGTATCCGATTTCTAAAATCGTTCTGTATGCTACAGCAGATCTGATGAACCTAAAAACCGAGCAAACAGCCTCAGGAACTATTAAAGAAGCACAAGTAATCAAGGCGTTCTGTGAAGATAATAATTATCCACCTGTTGAAATAATTGAAATAGACAGACTGAAAAACAATTTTATAGAGCTGATCTCCGATATTGTTAAAACAGGAGAAGGCATACTATTCTACCTAGAAGGAGGAATGAATTATGCTGTCTCACAATATATCTCAGCACTTATGAATAAGTCTCCTGACGCTGCACTTATAGTTACTGACGGACCAATGTGCCATACAGTAAAACTTGATACTTCATTCTTATCTAATAGCGCTGACTGGGATCAGAGCATAATGATTAGAGAACTGTCTCCTGAAAAAATTCTGAAAATTCAGGGAATCAGTGATACTTCATCAAAAGTGTCCAATTTCAGTAATTATGTAAAATACTGGCTGAAAAATGAAAACTGCATCCCTGATAACACATTGACAAACGTTCGCATGGGCGGCATTACAGCGGATTTTGTATGGAATATCGGAGGCAATCATCTGGCTTTTCTTATGTCACCTAATCGTCAGGGGAAACCAGCAAATAATAAGTCTATATTGAAAAGACTTAGATATATAGCCCAATGGGTAGCCAGCAAACCAAAAGATAAAAAACTTTACGACATAAAATGCTACGTGCTGTGTGAAATAAAGGCGCATCAGGAAAGTCTTGCTAAAGAGAGCCGCGGTAAAGCTATTCCTATAAAATCTGCCTATGGTTACTGCAATGGTCTGTCTTTATTTAAGTCTGCAAGCGAAGAAATCAAGGTAATCCCTCCTGTTTTAAAAAAAGAGCTTATTGAAATATTCAGTGACAGAATTAAATCAGAAATCATTGGAGAATGTAGAAATAAAAAAATTATCGTTAATTCTAATACTCTAATTGTTGCAGTAGGTACTGATGTAAGTCCGGTATTAACCGCTGTCTGGTCCCATGTGCAGGATAAACGATTCACTACAGTTATGATGCTCTGCAGTGATTCTTTAGTTGATAATACTGATAATTTAAAGAAAGCGCTTGAAGAACAGAGTATTTTTTCTAATATAAAAATAAGAGTTGTAGCAGTTGATATAAAGGGTAGATATATCCCCTTCAGACTTGAACCGGCCCCGGATGCCCAGAACATCGAGGTTAATATAACCCCGGGATCTAAAGGCCAGACCGCTTTTCTTACTTATTTTGCATTTAGGCATAATCTGAAAATCTGGTCTATTAACAAAGCAGAGATAACCAAGCTATGGCCTTATGATAGTGAAAAATTCCCTGTAACTGCCTATGATCCAACAACTCTTCTTAGAATTGATCGTAATAAACTGGAAAAATCTTCTATAAAACCAGAAGAAAAGCAATTTTTAACCAGCATTCTGGCTGACATAAAGGATGCCGACCGCCCATTGAAGCTTGAAGAAATTCTTTTAAGCAAGAATATACATATAGAAACAAAAGAGGGAGAAACCGAACTCTACGTAAAAAATTTTAATGACGATTCTCCTGCCGAAAAACTAGGCGCCTGGTTTGAAAAAATGACGCTTGCAGCATTAGCTTCAATACGCGGCAGTCAGTGTTATAGCAATGTTACTCGCATGCACGAAAATCTTAATGGCCACATTACTGAGATAGACTGCTTATGCAGTTATAATCATCTAGTTCTAGCAGTGTCCTGTAAAGCATATCCTAGTTGTAAAAATGTAGAAAAACTGCAAGAAAGAATTTTATCCCCAAAAGAAGAGGCAGTGACCTTTGCCAAAGCTGTTGGTCGTTTCTGTCTTCCTGTACTATGCTTGCTAGAAAAATATGATATTCCCGATATAGTCACTCTTGAAAGGACATCTGCCAAAATTGCTGTTATAGATCTGCATGATTTGGCAGATACTCAAAGACTCGTTCAGATTTTTAATGAGTTGGAAACCAATTATCAGAGTTCTGAGGCTGATATCGAAATCTTATAGGCATAACATACTAATACTAAGATTTATTAAAAGAAAATCGATTGTACAGATGTTGCGCGATAGAAAAGTTGACCAGGCAAGCGATTAGAAACTGATCTTGAATTAACTGTACTGTCTGGCAGGTTCATTAATGTAATAGATAACTTTATTTTTGCGTTTCAAATTTTAGCCTAATTTGGCTTAAAAATACGGTCTAGATCCGCATTTATAAACACTTTATTTACTTATAAATGAAATGCAAAACTCGAGTTATATAAATTGAAAATATCTACGAGAAGAAAACTCTTACGAGTAAACTACTAACGGAATTCAACATACTATCGTTTTATAGGTATTATTTCCTATAGGTCTAAACAGTAGTTTAAACTTAAAATATAACACGTTAATTTGATAAGCAAAAATAATGAATGCTGTATGCAAATTTGCTAAAAACATTTATTTAATTAAATATCTACATGTTATATTTACAATATTACAACAGGAATTATATACTCCCATATTTTCAACCACTAGAACAAATGAGTTAAGGTTTTTTTATGGATAACAAGAAAATCATTTTTTCTTTCTTTTCAGGGAGTGGATTCTTAGATCTAGGATTTGAAACAAATGGATTTGAAATAGATTTAGTTAATGAGTTCCAACCAAATTTTTTAAAAGCATACAAACACTCTCGTGAAAAAATGGGCCTGCGAAAACCTAGGTTCGGTTATTTCAATATAGATATTAATGAGTTCTTAAATACAAGAAAGCCAGAATTAAAGCAATATATTGATAAAGTGCATGAAGACGGTAATTTGGTTGGTTTTATAGGAGGTCCTCCCTGCCCAGACTTTTCCATAGCAGGAAAGAATCGAGGAAGAAACGGAGACAACGGTAAGCTTTCTAAATCCTATGTTGATCTGATTATAGCTATGCATCCAGATTTCTTTCTATTTGAGAATGTTAAAGGATTATGGAAAACAGCTCGACATCGTGAATTTTATGAAGAACTTAAATCAGCTTTAAGAAATGTTGGTTACGCAATGACTGATCGGTTAACAAATGCCATCGAGTATGGGGTTCCACAAGATCGTGATCGCATAATCTTATTTGGAGTAAAAAAGACTATTCTATCTCCATCGATTGGTATTGATGACTTCCCTTGGAATAAATATCGTCGTTTTAGTTTGGATGAGATAAAAGCTTTAAATTGGCCAACAACCACCCCTTTTATCCCGGATTCTGTTACCCAATGCCCTGATGGGCTTCCAAAGGAGTTTACAGTAGAATACTGGTT
>DMTG01000312.1 GCA_003477345.1 Succinivibrionaceae bacterium
ACCTCTTGTTCTGAACACATAATAACCTAAATCCTCAAAAAAATAGCATTACTATCAAAAATAGTAGTGACTATTAGATTTCTTTATATAATGTAATTCTGTTGCAGCGGATTATAATTAGATTCGTTAATCAGGCGGTTCAAAGAACAGAGATCAAAAGTCTCTGTTCTTTGCAATAAAATTTAAAGCTGCAGATTGAAAAGACAGATACAGGCTTAGAAAAAAAGATTTATATAAATATCCGGCAGAATGTTGTCAAAAGATGCCAGATGTTACCGGCTCCATAAAGTTGCAAGCGCAAAAAAGCCAGAACAGATAAGTAAATTTTATCGGTTCTGGCTTTACTTTATATGGTGTAAGGTCTAGGCCTCGTCATCTACATTTTTAGGAGGAAGACCTGCGAAGATAGTGTATCTGTTTAAAATTGAGCAGAACAGTCTGCATTCCATTCTGGTATCGTAGTCGGCACAGTGCGCTTCGTGATTATTAAACTTAAGACCTGCAACTCTGCAGGCTTTAGCAAGAACAGTCTGTCCGTAGGCCAGCGCAGACATTGAGCTGGTATCCAGCACGGAAAAAGGGTGAAAAGGGTTCTTGTTTTTGCTGCCTAATCTTTCAGCTGCCGCATTAATGAATCCTAAATCAAAATGAGCATTATGGCCTACCAGGATCGCTCTTTTACAGTGATTCTTCTTTATGGCTTTTGAAACGGCTTTGAACATTGGCAGTAAAGCTTCCTGCTCTGTTTGAAGATTTCTGGATTCGTCAAAAGGATCAATTCCAAGAAAATCTATATTAGCCTGATTGATGTTGGCACCTTCAAAGGGACGAATATTAGCGCTGAAAATTTCATCCTCACAGAAAAAGCCGTGCTCATCCATTTTTACAGTCATCATGGCTACTTCCAGCAGCGCATCAGTTTTAGGATCCATTCCTGCAGTTTCTACATCTACTACAACAGGAAGATATCCGCGAAAACGATCTTTAATAGAATAAATTTCTTCAGTTTCAACTGACTGAATGCTTGTTTCTTCCACCTAAAGCCTCTCAATTTGTTTAGCAAAGCGCGGGTATTTTAGCAAATTTTTATATCATATATAAAAAATATGTTTATAAGTTCAGGTTAATCTTTGATTGTCGAAATAAATAAGGTGACAGATTTGAATTCAGAGATGAGGAAAATATTTCTGTACTGAATATTGAAAATTCAGTTAGGATTCTGGGTGCTGATAATTGATGGAAAGTAAAAGGCGCAGAACAATAAAAGAAATCATTGGTGCGCCTTTATGATTTACTTCTGCTAGAAGTTCTGCCAGAGCATCTTACCTCTTAGCATTACTCCCTGAAGCTCCAGATTTTTATCTATAAACAGCAGATTTGCATAACAGCCGGAATTGAGTGATCCAACCTTGTCAGAAATACCGGCGCACAGTGCCGGAGTATAGGTGGCACAGGCAACTGCCTCTTCAATTGGAATACCAATCTGAGTAATTGCGGTTTTAAGACAGTCAAACAGGGTAGAGACTGAACCTGCAATTGTGCCGTCTTTAAGAGTTGCTTTCTTTCCTGAAACGAACACTTCCTGTCCGCCTAAAGTATAGCTTTTATCAGTATCAAGTCCGGTTGCCATCATGGAGTCAGATATAAGAACAATTTTATCTTTTCCAAAGAGCTTAAAGGCCGCCTTTACAGCAGACGGATGCACATGAACGCCATCAGATATCAGCTCGCAGAAGCAGCTTTCTGTTTCAACAGCAGCGCCGATTGGACCAGGGGCACGATGCAGAAATGGCGGCATAGCGTTAAAAAGATGAGTCAGATGATTTACACCAGCAGCAATAGCTTTCATGGCGGTTTCATAGGAGCAGGCAGTGTGAGCAATGGAACATATCACCTTATTTCTTAGAGCAGAAATAAGCTCTATTGCTCCATCTAATTCCGGAGCAATACCTAAAAATTTAACCTGGTTGTTGCTGGCCTCAATTGCTTTGTTTACAAATTCAAGATTTGGCTTTTTTATAAATTCGCTGTTCTGTGCGCCAGTCTTATTAGGAGAAATAAAAGGTCCTTCAAGATAGAGCCCATGCAGGAAAGCCTCATTGTCTGAAGGTTTGTAGCTGTTCATTATGGAACAGGCTTTCAATATCTCATCTTCAGTCATGGTCATGGTAGTAGGGCACAGAGAGGTTATTCCATGTTCCGCTTCAAATCTGGCAATTTTATGCCAGGACTTTTCATCGCCATCCATAAAATCTGCGCCGTAGGCTGCATGCAGGTGGATATCAACAAGTCCCGGGATCACATATAGGCCCTGACCGTCCAGGACTTCCTCTTCGTCAAAATGGGCACCAACAAGAAACTCTCCTAAGGTATGGAGATCTTCTCTTTTAAATTCACGATTGGGTTTAAACTGTTTTATATTTGTAATTTTCATAAATTTTCTCACCAAATCCTGCTGCCGCATATAAGGCAGTACATATGTCTATGTTTAGGTCAGCGATAAGTTTTTTTTTTCAGAACTGGCCTTTGCCGTCAGGTTAATTCTCGTGATACAGAGGCTGCTGTTTTACGAGTACCTCTAATTGTGAAGCTACTGTATCCTGCATATACAAATAATACGTAGTTTTAGGTTTTAATGATTTCGGCAATATCACAAAATTGTCAGCTGTCAGTGTTTGAAGACAGGCAGACAGCGTATATACGCAATTGCGTACAGTTAAACAGGTAAAATTCAGGAAGATAAAAGTTAAATTCCTCACAAATTCATCATATTGCGTCATCAATAATGACCAGGTAGCTGTTAAACAATGCGATAATTACAGAAGAATTAAAAATAATAGCGATGATTTTTCGGTATATTCTTTAAACTGGCACTCTAATTGCTAGTCTTATAAAAAAGTCATTTTACTGACGTATGTTCAGGGGACTGCATTATGAGATTTTATAAAAGGTTCATATTATTAACTTGCATAATTCTACCGCTGGGGGCGATGGCACAGATACGCTATAGTGCGCCTCTAGACGGAGAAATATCCAAAAAGCTATGGTCTACCCAGGATTCAAAGCTGGTTTGCAGGTTAATTCATGACATCCCGGGCTTCGGTCATGCCGATTTCAAAACATATGCCGGTCGTGAAAGAAAAAGTTCGCTAGAGATTTATCCGAAACTTGGAATAAATCAGCCTTCTTCTATGCGTTTTATTGCTACCAAGCCTGAATGGCAGTCAGGAGGAAGGGAGGAACTGCTTGGCAAGGTTGATCTCTATAACGGCTTTAATCCTTATGCCGGAGCCACGCTCTCCTGGAAAATATTATCCGCATTAAATGACGGCAAGCAGGTACTGATGCCTTACACTGACGAGAAAAGAGCAGCAGGGCAGAATATTATCCCTACGCTTTCGCCTCTGGGGTTTAAAAAACCTTATGACAGCTATCTAAACTGCCAGCAGAATCTGCTGAAGGTAAATTACAATGATGTCCAGATGCTGCCGCTGGCCTTCCTGTTCAGAACATCTGAACTTACCAAAAACTCTCAGGAAAGATTAAAGTCTCAGATTGAATATATAAAGCAGGATGCCTCTGTTAAAAAAATTACCATCAAGGCTTATGCCTATGAAATGCCGAACAGAGCCGAGAATATCAAGGTCGCTGAAGAGAGAGGACTTGCTATTAAAGCTATCTATACCGAAGCTGGCATTAAAGAAGAAATTATTGATATTGAAAAATTCAATTCATTAACTCTGCCTAGAGCGGCAGAAACCGAAGGTACGCCGGAAGATCATTCCATAACATCGCGCAGTGCCTTGATATTACTAGAACGAGACAGTTCGCTGATTGACAGAGAACTTGATGCTAATGTTCCTGATGTGGGCGCAGAAACAGGAGAATATTAAGTGAGCGAACAGAATGAACAGGTTTCCAATGCAGCTGTAAACAGCAATAATACAGCTGATCAAACCGCAAAAGAGACAGATAAAGGCGGCGCCGGGGAAGCTTCTGCCGGTGCAAAAGGAAAGGGCAAGGAATCTAAAAAGTCACTGCTTTTAAAGCTTAAAAAAATACTAGGTATATTTAAGAGCAAAAAATTTAAAATAATTGCCGGAAGTTTAGCTGGTGCGGTCATATTTACCTTGAGCGGCTATTTCATTATTGACGGGATCAGTCTCTACAATAAGCGCGCATACGAAGCTGTCATTGTCTCTTCTTTCAAGGCAATAGAAGAAGGAGATGTTCATAAGGGTGAATCTATTTTAATGGAGGCAACCTCCCGTGGCGACAGACTTGCGGCCAGTCTTCTTGCGTGGGTGGAAGCTAAAAAGGGTAATTTCAACAAGGCATTGGAGTATGCCAGATACAGCCACGACGATGAAAATAAAATAGGAGCATTCGAAGTATTAGGAGATCTTGCTCTGCTAGGATACGGCAATGCTACTGGCGCAGGTGCTGCCATGTACTATTTCAATGAAGAAATCGAGAGACTCGAAAACCTGAATTCCGAAATAGATCCTGCCAAAAAAATGAAGGAAATGCTGGAAAACGCTATCGGCTTATGCCAGAACATGGAAGATTATATTCGTATAGTCAGTGAGTCTGAGCACTATGGCTCCAGTCTTGGTCTACTCTACCGCGGAGATATTGAGTTTTTAGGAGAACAGCACGGAATAAGTCCTAAGAGTGCGCTGAAGACCTGGGAGCAGTCGCTGAATATGGGAAGAATAGAGTCTATTACCCGTACAGCAGGAACAATATGGAATGGCTACGGTATCCAGCGCAGTTATG
>DMTG01000206.1 GCA_003477345.1 Succinivibrionaceae bacterium
TTTAGTCATGGGAGTATGTCAAAGCAGAAAACTGACAGTTCTAAAGGCCGCACTTATGCGGTAACAGGATCACTAAAATTAAGTAATAGGTAAGAATCAGGTTAAATAGTTCAGATTTTTACCTAACAGATTGCCATCCTGGCGGTGGAAATGTTCATTAAAAATTTAGTGTGACTATGTTCACGTTACCAGTTATAAGTGCTTTTTTTATTACTTTGAAAAAACACCTTTTAAACGCATTATAACGCTGTTTTAAAGAGGTCTTTTTTGTGGTGTCGATTTTTGTCATTTAAGGATGCTGTCGATCTCTACAGATCTGGAAATAGCCTTTACAGATCTTTTAAAGGTGGTCAGATACTCAGAAATTTACCTTAAAAAAGTCAAAAAAATCACTTTGTTATAATACAGGTATAGGTATTGTAATAAAGGGAAAAAGAGTGGATATCAAAGAACTTAAAACTAGTTTTGATGAGATATCAAAGCAGGTAAAAAAGGAGACTAAAGGTCACCCTGTACTTGCTACTCTTTTTAATACCTTATTAAGTCTTTTTTAAATTCTATTTGAGCTGTTCGCTGAACAATCAAAGAAATTTGAAGAACAGAATAGGCTTATTGAGAAACTGACAGGACAATACGCCAATAAAGCATTCGACAGTCGAAAAGCCAATGATGAGAATATCAATGGGCATCGCTCTGAGAAGAAAAAAGGCGTCAATTCAGCTGATAAGAACCACGATAAAGATATTCCTAAAGAAGAAAAAGCCAAGCCTCAGAAAGCTTTCAAGACCGAACAGCAGGTAAAAGTAATCGGCTATAACGGTGAAGAGCTTACAAAAGAAGAGGCAGAACAGAAGATAGGAACAGTCTTTGAAGGCATTGATGGAAAAAGATACCGCTACACAAGAACTCTAGCTTCATCTGTAAAAACTGAAATCGATATAACCTTACTTGAAATTCAGTATTACAAACTCGAGTATGAACCAGTTGACGAGCAAGGAAATGCTGTAGCTGTCTCACAGAGGCAGACTGCAGTATGTGCCAAAACTGATTATCTAAAGAAGACTCAGGTTAGTGTAAGTCTGATGTCTTTTGTCTTATATCTCTGGATAGGATTGAAAGATCCGGTTTACAGAATAGCCAATGCTCTTTATGAATATGGTGTAAACCTGAGTAAGCAGCAGATATATAAAGACATCAATATAACCGCATGTTTACTGATGCCAATATTCAAACATATGGAAAGCTATATCAGACTTGAGAAACAAATCGGTATAGATGAGACCTACCATAGTACGCGAGAACGAAGGATACTGACAAAGTCACCCCCAGATGATAGGACTAAATCGAAGAAACATAAATCACAGAAGTCTAAGGCTAAGACTTTGAGGACGTACTTCTATGCTGTCATAGGAGGTAAATACGTATGCCTGTATTATCACGATCCTTACAGAGATTCTGATATTCCAAAGGAAATACTGAAGAAAAACGGCTTGGCAGAGGATGCATTTGTCACCTCAGATGGCTTCTATAAGGTACTGTTTAACCTTGAAAATGCTGAAGGAGATGAGGCAAAAGAGCTGTTTCAGCATGGAATCTGTTGGATTCATGTTAAGCGATACTATTGTATTCTGTTGAATTATGGAATGGATGAGGATGGAAATCCATGCAGAGAATTTGAAAAGATGAAATGGGAGCAGGACTTGAAGGATGCCCAAAGTTTCGTTGACAAAATCTCTAATGCATTTCATATCTGTAATGATATCACTGCAAGGTGTAAGCAAAATCCATCTTTGGACATAGTTGTACTAAAGAACAGAGAGCTGCGGCCTCTGATTGAGGAAATCTGCGCAGATGCAAGAAGGATCTATGCAGATATAACCTCAAAGAAAGATGAGGAGCCAAAAAGGCAATGCTCTAAAAAGTTAAGAGCTGCAATTGGTTATATTGTGAACAATGAGGTAGCTCTGAAGACTTTCCTGGATTCACCATATGGACTGATGCATAACAATGCAGTTGAATCCAGATTCAGAGAGTTGGATATCCTAAGAAACAGTATGCTTGCCTCAGATACCTTTAGAGGAGCAGATAATCTGGCATTATTTTATTCACTATATAAAACTGCCCAGATGCACGGTGTTGAATTTGAAACATACATGAGAAAAGCTATTTCAGTCATGACCGAGCATATGAGTGAGATTGAATTTGAAAAGGATAACCGAGGCACCATCATTGGTTATAAATCCGACTCAATCTCAAAAGAAGTATTGGAAAGTGTAATGCCATGGAATTTACACATTTAAAAAGGCAAGAAAAGTTATTTCTTACCTTTTACAAAATTAACAATTTACCTGCGCAAGCGCTTACTTCTTCTTATAATTTTTCTGTGTGGTATGATAAAGCTATCGCGGTTAAACAAAGCAGAATAAGGATACAGAACAGTAAATGGCTGCAGAAGTATTAAAACTCAACAAGATAAACAAAATCGAAGGCAAAATCACGCTGCCAGGCTCTAAAAGCCTCTCTAACAGGGCACTGCTGCTGTCGGCACTCTGCCCGGGGCACACCCGCCTGCTCAATGTGCTGCAGTCAGATGACACCAGACGCATGATTGAGGCTCTGGATATTCTAGGTATCAAGCTCAATTCTGTAGGCAATACGGTAGATATCGAAGGCTGTGCCGGGCATTTTGACTGCGGCCTTGGGCGCATAAAGCTCGACCTCGGCAATGCCGGCACCGCCATGCGCCCTTTATGCGCAGCTCTCGCGGTCTCTGAGGGCAGCTTTGAGCTTACCGGCGAGCCGCGCATGCTAGAGCGCCCGATAGGCCCTCTGACCGAGGCTTTAAAAGATTTAGGCCTGCGTATTGAATACCTGAACAATTCAGGCTTTCCGCCGCTGCTTATCTGGGGCAGCCGTCCTAAATCCCATGAGGTTACCATTGACGGCTCCATCTCAAGTCAGTTCATTACCGCTCTGCTGATGGCAGGACCTCTGTGCGGCGGCCTCAAGGTCAAGGTTACAGGCGAGCTTATCTCCAAGCCTTATATCGATCTGACCCTCGACCTTATGCATAAGTTCGGCGCCGACGTTAAACGTACCGGCTACAGCACCTTTGAGGTCACGGACAAACCGTACTCTTCACCTAAATCCTATTTTGTGGAAGGTGATGCCTCCTCGGCCACCTATTTTGCAGCTGCAGCAGCCATTGCAGGCAAGATTGAAATCTTCGGACTGTCCTCCACCTCCTGTCAGGGCGATGCGCACTTTATTGATGTGCTAGAGCAGATGGGCGCTACGGTAAAGCGTACCGAAGACAGCGTGGAAGTAAAGAAGGGGAAGCTTAAAGGCATAGAGGTCGATATGAACGCCATGCCGGATGCCGCTATGACTCTGGTGCCAATGGCTCTGTATACCGACGGACCGGTTACCATCAAGAATATTGCCAGCTGGCGCGTCAAGGAGACTGACCGCCTCGAGGCCATGTCCAACGAGATGAAGAAGCTTGGGGTCAAGGTAAACACCGGCTCTGACTACATCAGCATTGACGCCAAAGAGCGCAATTCTGAGATCCCGTCCTTTGCAACCTACAATGATCACCGTATGGCCATGTGCATGTCTTTAATCGCTTTAGACCGTGATATCGAAATTCAGAATCCGTCCTGCGTGAACAAGACCTTCCCGACCTACTTCAAGCTTTTGAGAACCGTAGCGTCATAAGGCACCTGACACAAAAAAATTACAATTTAAACGAG
>DMTG01000251.1 GCA_003477345.1 Succinivibrionaceae bacterium
CAAAAAATTAGCGCAAACTTAGCTTATAAAAAAAACGCACCACAAAGTGGTGCGTCTTATTTAGGAGGCGTTTATACACTGAACTTGTTGACGATATTGGTAAGTTCCTGCAGTTGCTGGTGGGTCTTGTCAATTTCGGCACGAGCATTGGAAACTTCTGAGGAGAATCCCTGAGCTGCGTTTGTAATATCCTGCATGTTCGCGGAAATCTCGGAAGTTGCTGTGGTCTGTTCCTCTGCTGCGGTTGCAATCTGGGTGATCTGCTGGTTTACATCACCTACCTGATCGGTAATATTGTGCAGCAGTTCTTCAATGGAACTTGCCTCAGTGGCCAGTTTGTCCATGTTGTTAACAGAAGATCTCATGGATTCGTTGGCGTTGTTGGCATCCGTCTGAACCTGAGCTACCATCTTGGTGATTTCTCTGGTAGAAGTTGAAGTTCTGGAAGCAAGGGCACGAACCTCATCGGCCACAACTGCGAATCCCTTTCCGGCTTCGCCTGCACGAGCTGCCTCAATTGCGGCGTTAAGAGCGAGCAGGTTGGTCTGGTTGGCGATATCATCAATGGTTTCAACAATGGAGCCAATCTTGAAGGCCTGATCAACCAGAGCCTGAATGAGCTCAGCGTCTTCTTTAGATTTAACAACCTGATGCTTGATGCCTTCAATGGTTTCCTGAACCTTGGCAACACCGTTCTGGGTAGTGGTATTGGACTGAGCGGCAGTAGCTGCGGCAGTTTCACAGTTCTTAGCGATGTCAGAGGTTGTTGAAACCATTTCGTCTGCTGCGGCTGCAACTGTCAGAGAGCGGTTCTGGGTATTCTGGGCTGAGCCGTCAATTTCAGTTGTAATGTCATTGATGTGAGCGACATTCTGCTCAATGGTGTTAGCTGAGTGCTTAATAGTTGCGACATTCTGCTGCCAGCCTTTACGCATGACTTCGAGTTCTGAAAGCAGAACACCGAGTTCATCGCTGCGACCGTTGTTATCAATTTTATGGCGAAGGTCGCCTTTGGCAATATGGTCTGCACTGTCAACAGCCTTATCAATAACATTTACAAAGTTGTTAGAGAGCAGAACAGCAATCAGCATTGCCAGCGCGATGGCAATAATGGTAACTGTTGTTACTACAACCAGCGGGGTGTTATCATTGATGGTATCTACATAGGCGTTAACCATCTGCAGCTTGGTACTGTTCATCTTTGCAAGAATTCTTTCAGTCTTCTCTAGGGCAGGGAACAGTTCCTGAACGAAAACGTTTCTTGAATCAACGCTGTAGCCTTTGTCTAAGAAAGGATACATTTTTTCTTTATAAGTTGAAATAAAGCCTGCTACTGCAGCTTTCAGCTCAGTAAGATCTTTGGCCTTGATTCCTTCGTCATCTCTGATCTTGGCTGTATCTTCAGTAGTCAGTTTCATGGTTGATTCTACAGCTGAGGCTGCTTCTGGAGTAAAGTTAGCCATGGCCGCATTGAAAGCGAATACCTGAGATCTGAAAAGAGAAACATCGTTGATGACTTTCTGGATGCTTGCATAATCTACTTTTAATGCTTCATCTACAAATCCTGCCACTCTTTTATTATTCATAATATTGAAAATAGAGGTAGCGGCGATAATGCAGGTAAATAGAATTACAAGAATAAAGGCAAAAATCAGTTTTGCTTTTACTCTCATTGAGTTGTACCAGCCCATAAGAACTTCCTTTAACTAAGCCAGAATTTGCAAAAAGTCATACTTAATGTATGGCTACACATTATGATATTACATTGTAAATATCATAAATAAATGATCAAAGTTCAAAAATTTTGATATATCTAATAATATTGAAAATGACTTATCTGCTTTTTGTATGAAGATCAAAAAACTCACTAAAAAAACTAAAGAAATCAGATTTTGATATTTTGTTTTTTTCTTTACACCTTTTTCAGATGAAAGTGTAAAAAGATCTTTTGTAAGACAAAAAAAGAACCAGACCTTGTCTGGCTCTTTTTGAAAAGACAGCACACTAATTATTCATGTGACATTACATATTTGACAAACTGAAGCTTGGTCTTGTCATCAGCATTGTTGTACATGTCCACGAGCTGCTTTAGAGAAACTGATTTGGCGCTGTGAATCTGGCCGCCGCTCTTTGAGGAGGTTGCCATGGTGTTTTCCTGAGAATAGGAGAGATTAGGCACATCCATGGTCTGTCCTTTTGGAGAGTATGGCTGCAGAGGATTGCCAGGGTTTGCAGTTGCCTCTACTGTAGGTACGCCGTAGGCAGTCATTCCAATGCCGCGGTTTTCTCCGGCAACATAAGAAGGAGCATAAAGTCTGCCAAGGCTCATGAGTTCCTGTCTGTAATCTCTTAAAAGAGTGAATCCGGTTTCTGAGGTCATTACAAAGTATGAAGCATCTGATGCAGGGATCTCTTTTTCTGTGGCCAGATCAATAATTGTCACTTTCTGATTTCTGGTGAATTTTTCTGCATCATATTCAGTGATCAGGTGAGGAACCTTGAGGGTTATGACCTGATTTGGTTTCAGATTTTCAATGTCTACTACAATTGGATCCGGAGCCTGAATTATATGACCATCAGAATTTGAGCCAAAAGTATCTTTGAATGAAATCACTATCTGATGTTTGCCTGGATTTAGCGCTACTGTGCGGTCCATTCTGCTGTAGCTGCTTGGCGATGAGATTCCATCGGCTAGTTCTAAAACGTAATGAGTCGGAACTTTGAAACCAGTGTCGGCAAAAGCAGAGGAGGCAAAAGCTGCTGCTACAAATGCAAGACCGAATTTATATGTTTTTATAAAATTAAGCATAGATTGCAATACCTTTCAAATACCTAACTGCCAAAAATAAGAGCTGGCAGGTATAGGAAGTTTACCACAGGTTTAAATTTTATGCGGAATGTTTAACAGAAATTTTTCTGAAGCATAATTATATCTGCATCAGAACCTTTTTGAGAAAGATGTCCAGCCTGTACAGGCGGGAAGAATTTATGCTGATATGTTTAAAAGGCGTATTCTGCGCCTAACACGTACTTGTTTTCTCCGAGGTACTGATTTTTTACATAATTTTCAGAATACAGCTTTTCAGGAGAGGCATCGCAGTCAATCTGTGCTTCTGCGTATACTTTAAAGTTAGGAGCGAATTTGTAATAGATTCCAAGATTAAGGTTGGACTCTATTGCTGTATCTTTATAGGTTTTTATGCCTATACCGCTTTTTAGGCCAAGACCGCAGTCAAATGCATAGTCTCCGACCAGCTCGTAGTCGTAGATGTGGTGTGCGAAATTGCTATACTCGGTTGCTGCATAAATAAAGGAAACATAAAGCCCGTCCCCGAGGGTACCCCAGGAAACTGCCAGACCCTTGTTTACCATGTGACCGACTTTGCGACCATTGAGGAATGTCTTGTCGTTTCTGAAATTGCTGCTGAAATGATAGGTCATGCTGTTCTGCGAGGAGGCGTCATCTTTTTCATAGCTTAAAGAAAGATATTCCATGCCGTATGCAAAAGACACGGTATTTGAGAATCTGGTTGAAAAAGCAAAGGCCCAGCCGCTGTTCAGGTTGTAACAGGTGTTGTTTACCTTGTCGTCGGCAGTCTGCAGGGAAAATCTGAAATCCCAGCCTAAAGCAGACAGGGAGTACATCAGCTGGCCTGAACGGGTATCAGCCGAGTCAGATCCTAAATCGTAATAACCGTTGGTCCTGTTATCAAGATAGTCGTATATGTCGGTCGCACCTGCAACTGTGAAGTAGGCACTGTCTCCTTTGCCGAAGGTAAGAGTGCCAAACTGCTGCGCATCAACACCAACATACTGATAGCGTACTCTGCTGTAGCTGTGATCTCCGTCTGACATCTGCCACTCTGAAACACCAATTCCATATACATTATCGGTAAGCTTTGTTCTACCGGCTATACCAAGGCGGGTTTCAGACAGCACTGTATTGTCATGATTGCCTGCGGTTGTACTGCTTTCTACAGCGCCTGCTGCATCATTTACAAGATTTACATTTATCTTTCCGAAGATATCGAAAGAGGTTCCGTCTTTATCATAAACAGTAGCTGCCTGTGCACTTACTCCAAGCTGAATCAGGGTCAATGCCAGCAGTGTTTTGGTTATTTTCATAGTTTTTTTCCGCACCTCTCAGAACAGACTGAGGGGACAAGTGAGTTTTACCTGAAGTTTTCTGCAGGTTAGATACATATAGTTAATATTATCCTACCACGGCAGATATTTTTGATTTTTTGCGAAATGTTGAAATTGCGATCAAATTCTTAACTGAGCTCTTAAATCTTTAATATCACGCGCTGCTATGTCTGCTCCCCATGACAGAGGATCTCCGCATTCTCCGCCACCGTATCCCCATAAGGCAACAGCACTTTTACAGCCGGCGGCTCTGGCGGCTTCTATATCATTTTTGTGATCACCTATATAAAGAGTATTGTATGCCTTGGCATTCATAAGTTCCATGGCTTTGAGCAGTGGCTCAGGATGCGGCTTTGCGTGGGTTAGAGAATCGCAGCCTAAAATCAGACTGAAATGTTCAGAAAAGGAAAATTTTTTCAGTATCTTATCAGCCATGCGCTTGTATTTATTGGTGATAACGGCAGTTTTTATGTCTGCTTTGGCAAGGCAATCTATGAAATCAGAAATTCCCTCGTAGGCAGCTGTTCTATCGCAGATATGCTCAAGGTAATATTCAGCGAAGGTATCACGCATTTTTCCTTCTACATCGCTGCTTGCCCATTCATCTTTGGGGATGCCCAGTTTCATCATCTCTCTCATACCCGCAGTGACCTTTGTCATTAGAACTTGCTCACTGACCTCACTGTAGCCGTATTTTCTGAGGGTATAGTTGCAGGCTGCAAGAATGTCCGGCGCAGTATTGAGAAGAGTTCCGTCAAGATCAAAAAGAATAAGCGAATATGACATGTATTGATCCTTACTGATTTAGATTATTTCAAAAGGCAGTGTAATTAAAAAAACAGAATATCGTAATACAAAAAAAGCGACTTTCAGCCGCTTTTTTGTAGAACTCAGGTCTCTGCATCTAAAGCAGATTTACAGCTTTTATGCAAACTCTAGTGACCTGGGAATTTTAACAGTGAGACAGACTCAACCTGATATTTGTTCTTGAGTATGTCTGCTCCGCCAAGATCAAACAGATCAATAATAAAAGCGGCTGCCTTTACATTTCCGCCCAGTTTTCTTGTCAGCTGTACCAGAGCTCCAACGGTTCCGCCGGTAGCTAAAAGATCATCTACTATAAGAATATTGTCTCCAGGCTTGATGGCATCATCACATATCTGCAGAATATTTGAGCCGTACTCTAGATCGTAAGAAACCTCAGCGGTTTTTCTTGGAAGCTTGCCTGGCTTGCGAACCAGAATGAATCCGGCGCCGATTGCTGCGGCTATAGGAGCACCGAATACGAATCCTCTTGCCTCAGCAGACACGACTTTGTCGATGCCGGCGTCTTTGAATACGTCTTTCAGAATTTCGATAGTCAGGTTGAAAGCCTTTTTGTCGCCGCAAAGTGTAGTAATATCGCGGAACAGGATTCCAGGTTTTGGATAATCTTGAATACTTGTTACTGTTGATTTTAAGTACTCGATTTTGTTCTCGATATCAGGAATTTTGTTTAAGTCAAACATTATTCGCCAGTAGCCTCTGAGACATTAAATAAAAAAAACACAAAGTTTAATTATACACCATATTGTTTTACAGGTATTATTTTTTTATATAATGTGTTACTAATAAAGACAATATTGGTGTTAAATGGATTTACCGCAATTTTTTGAATCTCTTGACTATATAAAGCTTTCAATACTCTTTGTTACCTCCTTTATGGCTAACCTTTTAGCAGCAGTGTCAGGCGGAGGGGCGGGTTTTATACAGTTTCCTGTGCTGATTATTCTGGGACTGCCTTTTGCAACGGCATTAGGCACGCATAAGGCAGCTGTGGTTTTTCTGGGTCTTGGCAGCCTTGCTAAGAAACACAGCCGCTATTCACTAGATAAGACTATCTGTCTTATTCTGCTTTTAGCAGGCTGTCCTGGCGCAGCACTAGGCTCTCTTATAATTGTTGAAGTGCCGGTGAGAATTGCAGAGCTGACGCTCGGCATACTTACTATTATGCTGGCAGGCTATACGTTTTTTAAAAAATCGTATGGAGAAAATGCCATCGAAAACATCAGTACTAAAAGAAAAATTTTCGGTACGCTTCTGATATTTTTACTTGGGCTGTTCTCTGGTTCCTTTTCATCAGGCACCGGATTTTTTGCAACATTTGTTCTTACTACTGTACTGGGATTGAAACTCAAGGATGCAATTTCTTATAGTATTATTTTCGTGGCAGCTGTCTGGAATGCAATCGGAGCGGTAACCTTAGGTGCCGTGACCTCCATACAGTGGTCCTGGCTGCCGGTGATGGTGATTGCTACTTCAACTGGTGCCTATATCGGCACCTCGCTGTTAAATAAAATAAAAGTATCGACTGTGCGGGCCATAATCATGATCTCTGCAGTCATAAGCGGTGTTCTTCTGATAAGCCGTGCCTTATAAACTGGGTAATATAAATGATAAAAACCGTATTTTTTGATGTTGACGGAACTTTGTTTTCACACTCGCGCAACTGTGTGCCTGCAGATACACTAAAAGCCGTATCTGATCTCAGAGAAAAGGGGATAAAGGCGGTAATTGCAACCGGCCGCAGCATGATGGAACTAGATCACATGCTAGGACATATGGAATTTGATGGCTACATTACGCTGAACGGTCAGGTGATCTTAGATAAAGACAGAAATATTTTATTTAGTCATCCTTTAAGCGCTAACGCACAGAAAACAATAATATCTCTGTTCAACGACAAGAAAATCTCTCTGCACCTGGTTGAATCTGACACTATATATGCCAATTTTCTCAATGACGAAGTGATAAAGGTTCTTAAGGCAGTCTGCTCAGAAGTTCCGCCTGTAAAGGAATATTCAGGCAGAACCATATATATGGTCAAGGCTTTTGCAACGCCTGCTTATATGCGCTCTGAAATATTGCCTCAGCTTTCTGACTGTTCTTTAACCTGCTGGCATCATGATGCAGGAGATATCATGCCTGCAGACGGCGGCAAGGATAAAGGAATTTTAAAATACTGCGAAATCTCCTCTACTGATTTGAAAGAATGCGCCTCTATCGGGGATGGCGAGAATGACATTCCGATGCTTAAACTGACCGCCGTCGGTGTGGCAATGGGGAATTCAAGAGATGAAGTAAAAAAAGCTGCGGATCTGGTTGCACCCAAAATAGACGAAGGCGGTCTAAGACAGGCTCTGGTAATGCTCAGGGTATTGTAAATTTATCAAAAGGAGTCGTAAAACCACGTCCTTCAGAACGGGGATATAAGGCGCTAAACTAAT
>DMTG01000197.1 GCA_003477345.1 Succinivibrionaceae bacterium
GAGCTGTTCGCATGCCCGGATATCGACGGCGGTCTGATTGGCGGAGCTTCCTTAAAGGTTCCTGATTTCACAGCCATCATTGACGCTGCTGAAAAGAATGCCTAGTTTTAACTGAATAAAAGGTTTATATGTCATCTATTAAAAAAATCGGTGTCTTAACATCTGGTGGTGACGCACCAGGTATGAATCCAGCCCTGCGTGCTGTAACCAGAACCGCAATTGACAGCGGTTTCGAAGTTGCCGGTATCCGTGACGGATATGCAGGCTTACATGACAACAACATCATTGAGCTTAACAAGCACTCGGTTTCAGATCTGTTAAACCGCGGCGGAACCTTTTTAGGTACTGCCCGTTTCCCTCAGTTCAAGGATCCAAAGGTTCGTGAAGAAGCTGTTGAAATCATGAAAAAGAACAAGATCGACGCTCTGGTTGTTATCGGCGGCGACGGTTCCTACATGGGAGCAAAACTGATTTCAGAACTGGGTTTCCCTTGCATCGGCCTGCCTGGCACTATTGACAATGATATTGCCGGTACCGACGCTACTATCGGTTTTGATACAGCCTTGAATACTGCTGTATCCTGCATCGATAAGCTGAGAGACACCTGCTCTTCTCACAAGAGAATCAGTGTTGTTGAGGTTATGGGACATCACTGCGGTGATCTTGCTGTCTGTGCTGCCGTAGCCTGCGGTACCGAAGACTGCCTGGTTCCTGAAGTAAGCTGGAACAAGCAGGACGTCTATGATGCAATTAAAGCCGGTATTGATGCCGGCAAGCGTCATGCAATTCTGATCGTCTGCGAAAATCAGACTGACGTATATCAGATGGCAAAAGAACTTGAATCCTTCACCGGACTTGAGACCCGTGCTACCGTTCTGGGCCACATTCAGCGTGGCGGAAGCCCTTCAGCTATTGACCGTGTAATGGCAAGCCGTATGGGTGCTTTTGCTGTAGAACTGCTGAAGAAAGGCGAATCTGGACGCTGCGTAGGTGTTAAGCGTGGTGAGCTGGTACATAATGATATTATCGAATGTATCACCAAGATGAAACACAAGTTCATGCAGGACACTTATGATTTAGCCAAGACATTAAGATAATACTTTTATTTTCTTGATGGCAAAAGAGGATCAATTTCGTAATTGATCCTTTTTTATTTGCGCGCAAAAAAATCTCCTGCCGTTTTTATAATGCAGGAGATTTGTCCTAAGCCTTCAGATAATTTAAGACAGCAGAGCCATAGCAGTGCCGCGCTTGGCGTTAGCCTGTGTCAGCATAGCTACCTGAGCCTGTTCGAGAACACTGGCAGCAGCCTTATTTGATGCCTCTTCAGCCATGTCGGCATCTGCAATGCGAGACTGCGCATCAGCCATACTGATATAGGCATTGGTATTTACCGAAATTGTAGATTCAAGCCTGTTGGAAACGGCTCCCAGTTCCCCTCTTGCTGAATCGACATAGCTGATCATTGAATCAATTGTACCAATGGCGCTTTCAGCATCTTCCTGAGTTCCTATGCTCAGTGACTGATAGGCATTGCCTTCAGCATCGGTCTGATTGAGCACAGTAGCATCGGTATTCACAGATGACAGCATCTGAGACATACCGAACCCCTTCTCAAAAGTAGAAGAAGCATCGATAGTATCGCCTGCATTTGGCCCTACCTGAGACACAACCTCACTGGCACTTCCATCTAGCATTGGAGTGCCGTTATAAGTTGTATTCTGTGCAATATGATCTACTTCCTGAGCCATCTGATCCATTTCCTGCTGCATGGCAGCACGATCACTATCAGAATAAGTGCCGTTGGCAGACTGCACAGCTAAAGAGCGCATTGACTGCAAAGCCTCTGTTGTGCCTGACAGGGCACTCTCGGCTATCTGATTATAGGCAATACTGTAATTGGCATTTCTATTTGCCTGATTTAGCCCCTCAAGCTGCGACAGCATCCTATCTGAAATCTGTAAACCTGCTGCATCATCTTTAGCCGAATTTATTCTCTTTCCTGATGACAAGCGTTCATAGATGGTATCCAGAGTATTCTGCGTCTTATTAAGGTTGTTAATTCCACTTGATACGGCTGAACTGGAATTTACACTCATAGACATTTTAATTTCCTCTCCTAATTTGGGTAATCACCTACCCCGGCTAATACACTATCTTAGCCATACGACAATTTCACCAGATCTAATAAATCCTACAGCTACTCTTATCCTTATATCAGTTAACGGCCCAAAAAGTTTACACTTTAATTAATTAAGTATTGCAATATCAGAAAGATAAATATATTGATAACAATTTGTGATTAATATCACATTTTGTTTCTCTAAAAAACAAAAAACTCGCTATATTTTGAATTTTCAGCGAGTTTTCTGAATCCAGGATGAGTTCTTAATTAAGGCTCTGTTTTATAAAGAGCAGAACTTAATACTTCAGACATCTTAGGAATAGAGGTGGCAGCGCCCTTTCTGGTTACAGAAATCGCTGCTGCACAAGATGCCTGTTTCATGGCTACCTTAATGTCCTCCCCGTCGGCAAGAGCATGAACCAGATAACCTGTATAGGTATCACCAGATCCGGTAGTATCAACCGCATTTACTTTATAGCAGCCAAAATAAACCGCATCAGCGTTCGGAGCCTTAAATACTGATCCTCTGGTACCTAATGTAAGAACTATATTGGTAGCAGGCAGCTTTTTGCTTATAGACTCAATCAGTACATCTGCAGGAGAATCTGAGCTTATACCGCCTATACCTGCACCTTCGACCTCATTTACGAATAAATAGGAGCACAGTTCCAAAGGCAGTTCTAAGAGCTTCTCATTGAAAGGAGAAACATTGAATACGATGCGCATGCCTTTTTTGTAACCTGCTCGCATAATATATTCAAGCTCATTTATTTCATTCTGCAGGATCAGTATGTCGCCTTTGCCGAAATGATTTAAGGTATCGTCTACCTCATCACGCTTAATACTCTGGTTGGCACCGCCATATAAAAGGATAGAATTCTGTCCTTTCTTATCCACCATAATAACTGTATGACCGGTAGCCACGTCATGATGACGTACAAAATCGGTATTGACTCCAGCATCCTTCAGTACATCGAGAAGCATCTGGCCGTCCTGCAGTCCGACTGCACCAGCATGATAGACTTCAGCACCTGCTTTTGAAGCCGCTACAGACTGATTCAGACCTTTACCGCCAGGAAAAATCTCTCTTTTGAAAGATGGCTCTGTTTCACCTGGCTGTAACATGTGATCTACAGAATATACATTATCAATGTTCAATGAACCAAAATTTAAAATCTTTACCATAGGTCGCCTAATGTTTGTTTTATTGTTGGAGAACACTTGTTATAAAGTAATTATATATATAAAGATAGTGCCAGAAAGCAGGCAATTCAATCAAATAATTTTAAGAATATTAACAGATTCTCATTCTTTATTTAAGCACTAAAAATATTTTTTAGTTTTGATCGTTTGTACAAAGGAAATAGCCTTTTGTTATTTGTGTTTCTTTGTTTAAGAAAATTAGAAGGCATTTTTCAACAAGCTTATGCGCTATATGACGGATATGTTACTCTGAAATAATAACTTTTATAAACGTCCTTCTCTTTAAAACCATTTCTGATTAAAGAATCAGGTAAATTATAAAAATTTAGCGCAGTTATTTTCCTAATATTTCGGCTGCGGCTTTTATTGATTTAAATCGTAGTAGAGTTTCTTCTTTTTTTACGCCCTCAATAAAATTGCTTCCATACCATATAAGTTCCCTATCGATTACCATAAAATTACCAGTTCTGTAGTTTTTTTTATATAGAATGACTCCTGTACTTGAGCATATATCCTCAATGTTTCTAAAAGAATCCGAACACACGGATGCTGATGTAACAATAGAAATTTTTACTCCAGACTGCATAACAAAAGAATGCCTATTTATAACAGCAAGCAAAACATCCTCACTAACAGCATCAGATAAAAATACAATTTCTTTTTGTGCATGACTTATATCAATATGAAACTGGTTAGAATAGTCACTACCGTCAAAAAAAGTTTTTATCTCCTCTGAAGTCCTCTGATAATTTAATAGTGAGGGTATTGAAGAAAAGCCTATTTTTTTGTAGGTAGTAAGTCTTTTTTTAAACATGCTAGATAGAATACTTACTTGGTCATCTACATAATCATAGATAATAACGTCTTTTTTTCCTGCATAATCTCGATTAAGCCTTCCTGCATATTGCTCTACATTATTTTTTGATGATATTGGAGAGGTCAAAAAAAGAGTATCTAATCTTGGATAATTAAAACCCTCGCCAATATACTGACCAGTAGCAATTAATATTAAAGATTCATCATCAGGAACTTGTTTCAATCTTGACAGAGAATTTCGTTTTTCTTCTGCAGATAAATCCCCAATAAGAAGTATTATATGGTTGGCACATTCCCTTAAAGAATCGAAAAGTACTCTGGCGTGTTCTACTCTCCGAGTAAGCACAAGCGGCGTTCTATTGTTTAAAATAGCATCCTTTATATCAGAAACTATAATCTCATTTCTTCTTTTATCTTTTGTTATTTCATTTGTGATCTCATTAAATGACAACTGCTTTGGAAACATAGTGAAAGGAATAAATCTTGATATCACAAAATGAGGAATACCCTGGAGATTTACTTTATCAATGGCAGTAAATCTGTACCGTGTGGGGCCAAATAGGTAATATAACTTTTTATCTAGGCCGTCTTGCCTTGAGGGAGTTGCCGAAAACCCAAAGAAATAATTAGAATTTATCTGAGATAGAGCATCAAAATAACTTTCTGCGGCGCTGTGATGACATTCGTCAACAATGACTAATCCATATTTTTTAACAAGTTCTTTTATATTCCCATATGCTCCTAGCGACTGAACCATAACAACATCAATTATTGAGTTTAATGTATTTTTTTTAGAACTTAAAAAACCATATATTGATTTTCGTTTAAGAATTCTACCTTTTGCAGTTTTGTATGTTGGTATAGTTTCATTCACGATAAGAAATTTATCAAAGTCTTCAAGCCAGTTTAAAGCAATAGCTTCACTGTTAACTACAATAAGAGTATTTACTTTTAGTTTTGAAATAATATATGCACCAACTACTGTTTTACCAAATGCGGTTGCTGCTTGAAGAATACCATGATTGTATTTTAGTAAGGTCTGCACAGCCTGCTGCTGTTCACTATATAGTTGACCATTAAAACTTACATTTATTTTTGTGCCTTTATTTAAATGATCTATAACCTCATAATTTACATAATTTAATTTCAGAATTCTTTCAAGATTAGAAATAAGGCCACGAGGAATCCCAAGATATCCTTTTTCTTCTGTAAAACATGAAATTATTCTTGGAGTATTTAAGTTTGAATACCCCATTCGAAGATTCTTATAAAACTCCTGATTAAAAAAGGAGGAAAAACGTCTTAACTGGTTTAAGAACCTGGGCTTGACAGTATCTTCTTTTATAAAAATTCTGTGAGATAGATTTAATACGACTTTTTCTTTTAGCAGATCTTCTCTTTTGAAAACAATTTGGGTTTTAATTGCAGATTTGCCATCAATAACATTCATTGGACACATGGATTCTGAATTACTTTGTAAAAAAGACGATTCTGAGGATTTTGCTTTAGAAAACTGTAACTGATTCTTGTCTGAATATTGCGAATTATAAACCTCCTTACTACAAGACGTTATTTCAGACGTGTCCTCTAATTCGTCAACGTCGAAAAAGGCCCCATACTGATTATTTGGAGAAAAATTCCATATTTCTAAACACGAAACAACAAAATCACGATTTAATTTATCAGTAGAAAATAAGGCAGAAAACTGATCCTGGAAAATTTCAAAATTATCATCTAAAAAAGCGCTATTTCCATTTAATAAGGCTTTGCCCTGTAATGGCAGAGCAACAAGATTACCCAATCCGCCTTCTGGAAGTTTATCTGATGCGGGGATCATTCGATCATAAGTTTTAAAGCTTTTTAGATTTACTTCATCTGAACCACATGTTAAAACGGCATTACCAAATTCTCTTACGAGCTTAACCTCAATTGCTTCAGAAAAGAAGATCCATATATGATAACCTTTACCAGAACGAGAGCGTTCTAGTAAATGAGGAATTCTGAAAATATTAAGCATTGATATTAGAGCTTTAACATCATCAATAACTTGCTTTTGAGTGTCTATGTTGGAATCTGTTTTTTTGTCCCCTTTATCTAATGACTTAGTGGCATCAGATTGAGCTTTTGATAATGCCACATTATTTAACGATTTACTTTTAATGCTATCTGATGAGTGATCGTCAAAATCAAAAACAAGAAAATAACATTTTTCGTCTAACAATATCGGATAGATGCCTACTACGTCAGAACAGTTATCCTTAAATCCCAGCATATGCGCTGTTAATGCTTTATTGGTTAAAGGCTTGTACGATTTATATTTGCATTCTGAACACTGAAATCTAGACTGATTTTTCAAAGTAGTAGAATGAATATCTTTAGTATTGTTACCAAAAGATCCTTCGTTGCCGTGCTGATAATTATTATATTTTATAGCTTTTAGGCAGATCTCTGCTTTAAAAAAATTATAACATTGCGGATAATAAGCATATTTGCCTGTCTTAGGATTACACTTCCCTGCCCTGTTTGCATACACATCATCTCTTCCGTGAAAATATGAGCGAAACCTGTCACAAAGAGCACTTGTGATTTTAGGAAGAAATACCCTTCTACTACTAGAATAGACAGTATTAGGCTGCCTTTCTGCTGTGTTATATAAGTTTTCAGATGTATGAAAATTCTCTAAATCATTTGCTTCGGGTACTAATACATTTTTTGATGAATTTAATTCTAAATGTGATGCCTGTTCATTATTATCACTGATTTCGCGACTTTTATTAGAGATTGATTCTTGGGAATTTATATTGTCAGAATTTTTTAGATTTGTATTTATATGCGCATTAGATATTTCATTATGAAATTCGTTGGTATTCTGAATTGATCTTGAATATTTTTCATAATCCTCAAATTCAAGCCCCTGCTTTTGTAACAAGTGTTGCAGATAACCGATATAACTCTCTTGAAAAAATATTTTACCTTGTAATTTGAAAAGGGCCTCGTCTTTTTCATCCATGATAACGACTCCAACTCAATTAAAGTCAGTGAAAAATAGGCTTAAAAGAGACAGACGTTTCTGCTTCAGAGCGACATCAACTCTTATTCCATAGAGATGAGACTGAATACTAGCTTATATAACCTTAGATTCTAGTGTAAGTAGCGATTTTTTGCGAGTTTGGTCAGGGAAAAATCACCAAAGCTTATATCGAATACTCACTATGTATTTTATATGAGTTTTTTTGTTAGACGCACTCATAGCATTCCTTTTCGATACAGACAAATTATTTGTTGCTTCACTATAATAATAAAAAGAAATTTCAGCTTATAAACAGCAAATTGCTGAATGCTCGAATGACTTCACTTCAATTCAAGTTTAGAACTTCTTAGCTAACACTCTGTTAAAAATTGCCAAAAACACCGCCGAAAAACATCAGCTGAGCGCACAGCAATGCGTATATTCCTGCTAAAAGATCGTCGAGCATAACACCTAGAGCGCCACCGATCTTCTTATCTGCATAAGAAACAGGAAACGGTTTTAATATATCAAAAATACGAAACAGCACAAAAGCCACAAAGGCAAAATACCAGCTCTCAGGAAAAGCAAAGCAGGAAACAAACATACCAAGAAATTCATCGATAACAATGGAGCTGTTATCGTGCATTCCCATTGCCTTCTCGGTAACGTATGAAGCATACCAGCCAATAAGGAAAGTTGCGGCAATTACGATAAGCTGAACAGTCAGACTCTGATAAATTAAAATCATGCAGAGAGGAAGAGCTGCGAGAGATCCGAAAGTGCCAGGAGCCTTTGGAAAAAGACCTGAGCCAAAGCCCACTGCTATGAGATGCCAAGGGTTGGCCAGAGAGATGTTCTTGAGTGGAGATCTGTCGTGCTTATCCATTTGGTAGCGGCTCGCAAAATAAAACCGGTAATAAACAAAAAACCGCAATGAAACAAATCACTGCGGTCTTGTATAGGGTGCCTGGCAGTGACCTA
>DMTG01000049.1 GCA_003477345.1 Succinivibrionaceae bacterium
GAATTTATTCAGCTAAAGTCGGGAGAAAAGTTCTTTCTTTTTCTGAGAAGAAAAATAAAAAACAGCCTTTGATTAGTAACCAGAGGCTGTTTTAAATTTAAACAAACTATCTTATCTGCGTCTGTTCTTAGCGATTTTGACTACTTTCAGTCTAGCCATTGCATCTGCCAGTTTAGATAATGCTGTATCAAAATCTATATCGCCAGAAGCATGCTTTTCTACCATCTCTTTTGCCTGCCTCATAGCTTCCTGAGCTTTTGATTCATCAATATCATCTGCTCTGAGTGCTGTGTCAGCAAGTATTGTAACTGCATCAGGCTGCACTTCTAAAACTCCGCCGGCTAGATATATTTCATCCTCTTTGTCTTCGGAGTCTATAAAGTGAACCATTCCAGTTTTAATGGTAGTCAAAAGTGGAGTGTGACCATAGCGTATTCCAAGTTCACCTTCAGAACCAGTTACTCTAACAGTTTTAACTTTTCCTGAATATAAACTATCAATACCGCTGACCACATCAAGATGAAGAGAAAAGCTTTCCATTTCTCACTCCTCCTACTACAGATTCTTGGCTTTTTCTACGGCCTCATCAATAGTTCCTACCATATAAAATGCTTGTTCTGGTAGATTATCGTAGTCACCATCAATAATTCCTTTAAATCCGCGAATTGTCTCCTTTAAAGGAACAAATGCACCAGGTGTACCTGTAAATACTTCAGCTACACTGAATGGCTGAGACAGGAATCTTTCAATCTTACGAGCACGTGCTACAGTAAGCTTGTCGTCTTCTGATAACTCATCCATACCCAGAATTGCAATAATATCCTTTAATTCCTGATATCTCTGCAATACTGTCTGTACTCCACGGGCAACATCATAGTGCTCTTTACCAACTACAAATGGATCCAGCTGTCTTGATGTTGAAGCTAAAGGATCTACTGCAGGGTAAATACCTAAAGATGCAATCTGTCTTGATAGAACGATGGTTGCATCCAAGTGAGCAAATGTTGTTGCAGGGCTTGGATCTGTCAAGTCGTCAGCTGGAACGTATACTGCCTGTACAGAGGTAATAGAACCTTTCTTGGTAGAAGCAATTCTTTCCTGCAGGGCACCCATTTCCTCTGCCAGAGTAGGCTGATAACCTACAGCAGAAGGCATACGGCCAAGCAGTGCTGATACTTCAGTTCCTGCCAGTGTATAACGGTAAATATTATCGATAAACAGCAATACATCCAGACCTTCGTCACGGAATTTTTCTGCTACTGTCAGACCGGTTAATGCAACTCTCAGACGGTTCCCCGGAGGCTCGTTCATCTGACCGTAAATCATGGATACTTTATCAATAACCTTTGATTCCTGCATCTCATGATAGAAGTCATTACCCTCACGGGTACGCTCACCAACACCTGTAAATACTGATAATCCTGAATGGGCCTTGGCAATATTGTTAATGAGTTCCATCATGTTAACTGTCTTGCCTACGCCTGCACCGCCGAACAATCCTACTTTACCGCCTTTGGCAAATGGACATATCAGATCCATAACCTTAATGCCGGTTTCGAGAATTTCGGTAGTTGAGGACTGCTCAGAATAAGTAGGAGCTGAACGATGGATTTCCCAGTCATCCTTTTCGTTGATTGGCCCGCGCTCATCTACTGGCTGACCTAGAACGTTCATAATACGTCCCAGAGTCTCTCTACCTACAGGAACCTTAATTCCTGCTCCGGTATTTACTGCTTCAAGACCACGACTTAAACCATCAGATGTTCCCATGGCAATGCAGCGAACTACTCCGCCGCCGATCTGCTGCTGAACTTCCAATATTAAGTCCTGGCGTGCCTTACCGTCGCCTTTTACCTGCAGAGCATCATAAAGTTCAGGAATGTGTCCTTCCTGAAACTCTACGTCCACAACTGCACCAATGATTTGGACGATTGTGCCTTTTTCTCCGGCACGATTTGTTGTTTCAGTCATTGTGTTTCCCCTTATCCTTTAGACTGCCGCTGCACCAGAGACAATGTCATTAAGTTCCATGGTAATACCTGCTTGTCTTGCCTTGTTGTATTCAAGCTGCAAATCCGATACCAGAGATTCCGCATTATCTGTTGCAGATTTCATTGCAACCATTCGAGCCGCCTGCTCTGATGCTATGTTTTCAAGTACTGCCTGATAAACCATCTGTTGTACATAGCGATCAAGCAACACTCCAAGAATAGATTCAGGATCAGGTTCATACAAATAATCCCAGTGATGCTTTGCAACCTTTTCATCATCTGAATCCTCCAGCGGAAGCAGCTGCTCCACATAAGGAATCTGAACCATGGTATTTTTGAATCCATTAAATGCAAGGTAAATCTTATCAACCTCACCTTTAAGGAAGGCATCTGTCATTACCTTGATAGCACCTACAAGAGTTTCAGGATTAGGATTGTCTCCAAAGCCGCCCTGCTGAGCTATGATGTCTACTCCTATTCTATGGAAGTAAGCTGAAGCTTTAGAACCTAATAGAGCAACCTTTACACCAATATTTTTCTCCTTGAAGGATTTAATTTCTGTAAATACCTTTCTGAAGAGATTGATGTTCAGGCCGCCGCATAATCCGCGGTCTGTTGAAACTACAACAAAACCTACGTTCTTAACTTCACGCTCAACCATATATGGATGACTAAACTCACTATGGCTTGAGGCTATATGTCCTATGATCTTATGCAATCCTGATGAATAAGGACGGCTTCTGGTCATTTTATCCTGAACTCGGCGCATTTTAGAAGCAGCAACCATCTGCATGGCGCTGGTGATCTTCTGTGTATTCTGTACACTGGAGATCTTTGTTCTAATTTCCTTTGCACCGGCCATGATTAACTCCTAAAAAGACTGAGTTGATTTAAACTTAGTAATTAAATCTGTGAAAGATTTTACTAATTCATCATTGTAATCAGGCTTTTCATCTACGCTATTCATCAGCTCTTCGCAGTTAGTGTGAGCGTAGCTCAGCAAGGCTTTTTCAAAAGCGGCTATCTTAGCTATAGCAACATCTTCTAAAAATCCTCTTTCAGCTGCGAAAATTACTAATGACTG
>DMTG01000046.1 GCA_003477345.1 Succinivibrionaceae bacterium
AAACAGGATAACAGTACGGTTAATGACTTATCTGCATTCTCTTACAAGGCTAGAGTAAAGAACACAAGGGAGATATCTGTCATTTATGCTTACGATATTGAAAGAATGGAACCTATATGTGCGCAGGTATTCCCCGGTAACTGTATTGATGCCAGTGCCTACTCCTCTTTTATAAGAGATAACAACATAGACAGAGGCCTTATTGTTGCGGATAAAGGCTTCCCTCCTGGCAAGATTAAGAATGAATTAGAGGTTCGTCCGAATCTTCATTTTCTTACTCCCATCAAGAGAAATGATGTAAGAATAAAGGATAACGACATGCTCGCATTCCAGGGTGTTCTATCAGGAATAGATGCCAATGTTCTGTACTGCAGGAAGCAAATCAAGGGAGGAAAGTTCCTATATGCTTTCCTTGACCAGTCAAAAGCATCTCTGGAAACTAAGACCTTCCTTGCAAAGGCTAAGCTTCAGGATCAATTTGATTTGGAGAAGTTTAACGACAAAAAGGATAAGTTTGGTCTGATTGTTTTAGAGTCAGATCAGGATTTACCACCTGAGGTTGCATACCTGTGCTGCGAAGATAGATGGAAACTTGAGCTGGTTTTCAAGTATTACAAACTTGATGAGGATTTGGATAGAACCAGAGTTCAGGGTGACTTTGCAGTAACAGGCAGTGAGTTTGTGAACTTCATATCCACTCTGATAACCTGCAGAATCATCAATAAGGCTCAGAAGGCTGGTGTTCTGAAAGAAATGCCATACGGCGAAATGATGGATGATCTTTCCTCTGCATGGCGCAGAACAGATGCACCAAAGAGCAAGCCTGCATCAGATGATGCATATTGGGTACACACCCTAAATAACGTAATGGAGACATTAGAAAAGCTGGAGCTTTCTGTTCCGATACCAAAACCTGAACCAAAGAAAAGAGGGCGTAAACCTAAGCCTGTCGATCCTAATGATATAAAACCAAAGAGACCTAGAGGCAGACCTAGAAAAGTTGAGGTTTCACAATAAACTGTAAGCTAGGGGTATAGTCCGAGATATTGTGAAACTTTTATTTTATTAAGTAATTCCCGTCACCAGACTTACAAGCGGCATGGTGGCTACAGCCATAGCTGAGGTTAACGATATGCCCTTGGTAGCAAGTGGCAGAAGCTTAGGCTTGAGCAGAGTTATCAGCATGGCTGTCATTACGCCTGACGGGGTTGCAACTACCACAAAACAGGCTCCAAGAAGCTCTCTTTCAGAAACAAACTGTTTAATAAGCAGCAGCAGGAGAATCGGCAGGACAATCATTTTGCAGAAGGCAAAAATCATCAGCCTGAAATCCCTGAGCATAAGTTTTATAGAAACTCCATAAAGAGAAGCTCCTATGAGCATAAGGGATAAAGGAGGGGAAACATTTCCCAGCGAATGCAGAAAGGTGCTGATCCCGTAAGGCAGTTTAATTTTTGCTATGAATAATATAAGCAGCAGAAAAGATGCTATAACACAGGGATTTATCGAAGATTTCAGGGATTTTACAGAAAATCTGCCGTCGCTGTTCAGGAGCCAGGAGCCATAGGCAAAAAAGATCACATTGTTTACTATGATAAAAATGGACATATAGAACATGCCCTTTGTGCCAAAGACGGTTCCAGCCAGAGGAATTCCAATGAGAGCCACATTGGTGCAGACATGCATAAGGTTATAGGCAGGGCGTTCCTCTCTACTGCACCTGAGCAGATGAGACATAATGATTCCGCATCCTATCAGCAGGAGCTGAGTAATAAGAAGAACCAGTCCGCAGAAATAGAGTTCTGACAAATCGTTTTTGAAACTTGCAGAGAGATCAGGCGCCAGCAGCATGGCCGGGGTGGTAACATTCACCACTATGGCGGTCAGCTGATACTGATTGTCAGGATTTATCCATTTTTTATGCCTTAAAAATATACCGATAAGAATAAATCCTAAAAATATCAGCATCTGCTGTAAGACGAGCATTTGCCACTCCTTTGTCCTTATTTTTAATAATCTAAAAAAGAGGCTCAGTATTTGAGCCTCTTCTTAGTTTATATCAGAGTATAGCAGTTATTGATTGCGATAGCTGCCAAGCTTGAATTTTGCAATCAGTTTTTCCTGAATATACTGAATAACTATAAAGAACACCGGGGTAGTGATCAGAAGACAGATAATGCCAACCAGCATTCCGCCGACAACTCCGACACCCAGAGATCTGTTGCCGTTAGCACCGACGCCATGAGCCAGCACCAGAGGCATAAGACCTACGATCATACAGATGGATGTCATGAGAATAGGGCGGAATCTTTCTTTTGCTGCAGTCAGCGAGGCCTGCGCAATAGACATGCCTTCACGGCGCTTTTCTGAGGCAAATTCTGTAAGCAGAATGGCTGTCTTGGCAATAAGTCCCATCAGCATGATGATACCGGTCTGCATGTAGATGTTATTCTCAATTCCCATAAGGTTTGCGAAAATGAAGGCTCCTGTAATTGCACTAGGAACTGACAGAAGAACCGCAAACGGGATGAGCACACTTTCGTATAAAGAACTTAGAATTAAGAATACGAAAATCAGACACATTGTGTACACCACAATAGTTGATGATCCGGTAGAGGCTTCCTCTCTGGTCATACCGTCATACTCATAGCCAAAGCCCATTGGCAGCACTTCTTTAGCTGTAGCTTCAACTGCTGCAATGGCCTCACCAGAACTGTAGCCTGGTGCAGGTGCCGCATTAACAGCAATTGAGTTAAACAGATTAAAGCGCTTAAGTTCCTCAGGTCCATAAACTTTGTCTAAAATCAGGAACTGTCTTACCGGCAGCATGTCTCCGTTTGAAGATTTGACAAACATATTGGAGAACGAGCTCAGATCCTTGGTAAATTCAGGAGAGGCCTGAACCATTACCTTGTAGAGTTTAGAGTAAAGATTGATGTTGGAACTGTAGGAGGAACCAATATAGCCGGATACCACAGACAGCACATCAGTAGGGGAAACATTCATGCGCAGACATTTTGCCGCATCTACAGTTACCTTATACTGCGGATAACGAGGGTCAAAAGAGGTCATGGCATAG
>DMTG01000041.1 GCA_003477345.1 Succinivibrionaceae bacterium
CGCGATCTGTCCATGGACGGCTGCCGTGTTGACAATGTCTTAGATGCCGAGCTGTTAAAAGACGATCCGGTGGTGGACATTGAGTTTTCAACTGAATATACACAGGCATGTGTCAGTGTGGACATGTTAAAAGACGGTCCGCAGAGCAAGTTCCTGCGTTTTAGATTCCTAGAGCAGTCAATAGATACCAGAAGAGAAATTGTGAGACTGCTGTTCTCCAGAGCCGATACCTGGGTTAGACCTGTATATAAGCAGGATAACATTCTGCTGTCATTCTTTACGGTACTTGCCTGTATCTACGACTCGCTGCTGGGTAACCGCCGCAAAAGCAAGAATCTCCCGGTACACAAGGCCCCTGAGATTGATACCTCCTTTATTCCACCGGCAGGAGGTAGAGCTTAAAATGAACAAGAATAAGAAAAAGATACTAGTATCTTTGGCTCTGGCCATGTATTCAGTATGCGGAGCCTTTGCAGCTGAAAACCTGCCAGGACAGAGCGCACCTGCTGCTCAATCATCAGGCAGCGGAGAGCCGCAGGCTATTTTAGACCTGCTCAACGGTCAGGCTCCAGCGCCTGCAGTGTCACAGCCAGTAAACACGATTGATGCCTTCAATCCGATAAATCCGCAGATGCTGAAGGCAGGCAACGAGCTGTCTCAGCAGAATCAGCTAGCCTCAGGTCAGCCTGTGCAGGTGTCCTCCTTCAATGGCTCGGCTATGGGCCAGTCCATGGCAGTCACTGATGACGTGGCTGAAAATCTCAGACCTGGCGTGGCATTTATGAATGCCATGAACTATGATGCTGCCGCCCCTTATTCTGTGGAGCTTACCTTTGCAGATCTCGGAGCCAAGCACGGAGTAATTCTAAGCCCGGGCCAGCTTGAGACCGGTCTTGATTTTACTTTGCCTGTAGACAAGATAGTATCTGCAGCCAAACTTATTCTTAACGTAGGCATCACCGAAGATGTAGCCCGCAGAAGTTCCCATCTTGATCTGCTGCTAAATGGTCAGCCTATAGGTACCGTGCCTCTTAACAATTCCACCGGCATCGCAAGATTTGAGCTTGATCTGCCTTTTGAGTATTTCACAACAGCTAATTCTTTCGGCTTCAAATTAGCCGATGATCCTGAATATGGCTGCCTTATTGACTATACCAACAGGTACAAGATCACCATCAAGCCTGACAGTATTCTTATGCTGGAGGGCCGTCAGCTCAAGGTTGATGCTGATCTGAATATATTCCCGCTGCCTTATCTTGATCCGTATGAGCAGACAAAGCGCACTGTTGAAGTGGTTCTGGGAGCAAAGCCAAGACCTCAGGACATAAATGCCTCAAGCCTGCTGGCCTCCTGGATGGGCATCAGCGCAGACTACAGAGGCGTAAAGTTTCATGTATCCAAAGATGAGCTGCCTGAAGCGCACTGCATAGTAATCGGCAGACCGGGGGAGAATATCGGCGGCATAACCATGCCTGAGGGCCCTAGTGTCAGTATTATTGCCAATCCTATCAATCCTTTCTTCAATGTGCTGCTGATTTCCTCAGACGAGTATGACGGTTACCGCAATGCCATTTATATGCTGACCAACGGCAAATTCGGCAGCAATACCAGAAGCTTTATCGCCGAGTCACAGAAGATTGTAGGCCGTGAAAGCTATGATGCTCCTAAATGGATTGCAACAGACCGCAAGGTATATCTAAGTGAGCTTCTGCGTAATGATCAGAGCCTCTCTGTTCAGGGTATCTGGCATAATCCTATCAGCATCAACTTCAGAGCCGCCCCAGATCTGTATCAGCTTTACGGCTTCCCTGCAGATCTGTATGTTGAATATAATTTCCCGCTTGAACAGTGGATGGATGAGAACAATTCCTGGCTGAATATAACCCTGTCAGGAAATTACATTGACAATCTGCCTGTAAACAAGGTCGGTCTGCTTGAGAACCTCTGGCGCTTTGCCGGTGGCGACGGACGTCAGGAGTCAAGGCTTATAGCGCTGCAGCCTTACATGATTTACGGCGATAACTCCCTAAATCTTTACTTTGACATTAAGCTCAAGTCCAATGCTCCTTGCTCTATTCTGCAGGAAAACAATATCAGAAGTATTATCGGTGCTAACTCCTACATAGATTTGTCTAATACCGTACACTATGCGGAAATGCCGAATCTGTCCTTCTTTGTAGGTGCAAGCTTCCCGTTTACCAAGTATGCAGACTATTCAGAGACAGTGTCTTTACTGTCAGAGAATCCTAGCAATTCAGAAATCCAGACTCTGCTGGGCATGGCCGCAAGAGCCGGCAATGCAACCGGAATTCCTCTGTACTACAACAGTGTAGTCATGGGTATCAAGAACATGCAGACTGCACCTCAGGAGATCTGGAACAAGAACATACTGGCGGTATCTACCTTAAAGAACCGCAAGTTCATGGAAGAGCTTGTAGAAAACACTCCATTTGAGTTTTCAGGCTCTGTGTTCTCCATAAAGGATATGGGACCTCTGAGCTTTGAAGGCGGATTCTTTGCCTCATTAGGCAGATTTTTAACAGGTCAGTGGCATGTGGAAAACCTCGATGCCAACCGCTACCTGCATTCAAATACCTTCTGGCGCGGATTTTTAAGTTTCATCTCTCCTTGGAACAGCGGCAGAATTGCCGTGGTAGTAACTGCAACTGATGATCAGCAGCTCGATCTACTGATTGATGATCTGGACAGACCTGCCATCAACAACAAAGTTGCCGGAGATGTCACTCTGATATCCGGAGTTGACAACATTCGCTCATTCAGAGTTGGAGATACCATTTTCACTGGAAATGTAAGCATGCTGTTTAATCTGCTGCATTTCGCCGGCAGCCATGAAATCTGGCTGGGTGTAATTTTCTTAATTCTGTTCTTTATATTCTCAATGATAATTTCAAGCTGGCTCAAGAAACGTGCTGTTCGCAGATTGAATGAAGGCGATGATAAGGAATAAGCTCAAAATGCAACAATTTAGAACTACCAAAATAAGTATTGCTCTGCTGCAGATTCTTGCCTTGGGAGCAATTCAATGTGCAGATGCCGCCGACAGTTCTTCCTATGCCAATGATCGCGTAATGATGAGCGATTCTAGGAGCAATGCTCAGGGAACATCACTGAAAGCTGCCGGTGTTAAAAGCGCAGCCGAATCAGTAAGTACAGATTCTGACAGTGAAGAGGACAGTTCTGTTCAGAGTACTGCAGACAGTCAGGCAGGTGCACAATTCTCCTCCGGCAGCACTCAGCCACAGGGCGGCTACTCGGCAGGCGGAACTCCAACAGCCGGCAGCGGAGTAAACAGTTCTGCGCATCAGAATACCGGCTATGTCCAGGGTGGTCAGTCTGTAATCGGAATTAATGAAAAAAACGGATCTCCTGCGGTAAATTCAACATCGGTTGCCGGCATTAATAATCCTGGCGCCATATCCTCGCAATCAGGAGCTCAGGGCAGCGTAGGCAGCTCAATGCAGCAGTCTCTGTTCAAGCAGGCTCAGCTTTGGCATGACAAGTTCCAGCCGAATCTTGCCAAGCAGACCTTAAACCGTATTCTGCTTACCGATCCAAACAATTCTGAAGCCTTATATTTAATGGCACTGTGGTCCTCTGAGGTTGGTGATGCCGCAGAATCAGCCAGATGGGCTGAGAGACTGAAGGCTGCTCATCCAAATGATCCTAGAGTAGTATCTTTAGAGGGCATCAACAGCATGTCCAATACTGCCAAGGAGCAGCTTAAACTGGCGCGTGAGCTGGCAGCATCCGGCAATATACCGGCAGCTCTTACCACCTATCGCAATATATTCAACGGCGATACCCCGCCTAAGGCTCTGGCTACCGAATA
>DMTG01000033.1 GCA_003477345.1 Succinivibrionaceae bacterium
CTTTGCAGAGTCTCACAGTATTTATTAGTTCTATATTGATGGCATATTTTTGGTCAAACCTTAAAAACGGACTCAGAAACCTGCCATTCATCTTCATACACTATATGCAAAAGAAACTTCCAGCTGATAAAATTATCTTCATGACTGAAGATACTGATAACCCCAAATACGAGCACGTATATGTTCTTGTTGACTGCAATAATTTTTTTGCTTCCTGCGAAAGGCTTGTCAATCCTGAATACCGCAATGTGCCTATAGTCGTACTTTCCAATAACGACGGGTGTATTGTAGCCAGATCAAATGAAGCCAAAGCCTTAGGGATCAAAATGGGGATCCCCTATTTTCAGGTTCAGGATCTGATCAAGAAAAATCATGTAAAGGTTTTTTCCTCCAATTTTGACCTTTACCTGGACATTTCATCCAGAGTTATGCGGGCCCTGGCTTCTATCAGTCCTAACGTCATTCCCTATTCTGTAGATGAAGCTTTCATCAAATTTGACTCACTGACTGAAGAGCAGGCGCTGGATTTTGGATTTCAGGTTAAACGCTTTATAAAAAGCAATATCGGTATCTCAGTCGGCGTTGGAATCGCTCAAAGCAAAACCCTAGCAAAAATTGCAAGCCATCATGCCAAAAAGCACGCTGACACGGCGGGGGTATATTCTCTTCTTAATCTGTTCAATCGCGACAAAATATTAAGAAATACCCCCATAAGTGATGTCTGGGGTGTGGGTAGAAGAATGAATGCCCATCTTACAGAAAACAGAATAACTACCGCCTATGAGCTTGCACAGTGCGATCCTGAAATCATGCGCAGACATTACTCCATTGTGCTTGCCAGAACAATTATGGAATTAAATGCTCAGGATGCCATTAGCGATGATAACAGCCGAGAGAATCAGCAACAGATTATGTATTCCAGAACCTTTAAGGATAAACTTTCTGATATTAAAGATATTGAAGAAGCTGTAGCCAACTATGCAGCGCAGACTGCTCAGCAGTTAAGATCTCATCAGCTGTACTGCTCTACAGTATCAGTATTTTTAAGAACCCCCAGCCACGGTTCGCTCCCTAAATATGAGAACAGTATCTGTCTAAAGCTGTCCATACCTACGATAGATACCCGCGATATCATCAAAGCTGCCAGTGAAGGCCTGCATCAGATTTTTAAAAAAGGCTATCACTATATGTCAGCAGGTGTCTGCTTAGGCGGTCTTACTGCAAACAAAATCGCGCAAAGTGATTTATTCTCCTATACCCCGGATGATGAGACTATCGAACGCGGAGAAAAACTTATGGAGGCTATGGATAATCTGAACACGATCCATCCGCAGTCCATCAGTGTGTCCGCGCAGGGGCACTTCGCCAGAGATAAAAAATTCACAGATCCGAAGCACAGATCGCAGTTTTACACAATTTATGTAAACGGTTCCCCTATTGCATATTAAACTACTAAAGATAAAAAAAGCTTTGTCTTTTTAATATAAAACATAATAAAAATAATAAACTCGCAAGCACAAGGAATAAGTATGATACTGGACACCAAACAGGCGCTTTCGGTTATGCTTAATGCTCTGGATCCGGAAAAAGAGATCACAGAGCAGCTAAATAATCCGACTCTAAGCACTAAGCAGCATAAAAAGCTTGAACTGTTTTTAAAAGAAGAACTGCAGAAAGCTCAGAGAGCCGAGATTCCTCTAGGTATTGATCAGGGAAGCTGTCTTACATTGGAAGATGCCTATCTGGTAAGACAACGCTACATATCTGGGGTCTGCAAAAGACTGGATTTCACAGAAACCTTATATAGAATGGCAGAGCTGAGTTTATTCGGCATTGTAATAGTGTCTACAGTCCTCTGCATAATGCCTTAATCTTAACTTTTACCTTAAATACAAAGGGTTATTTAATTTTACAAGCAAATGTTAAGCGGCATTTGATGATTTGTGCTAAAATACATGGTTTAACTTGATTGTATTGTATTGAAAAATTTAGATAAATTTTTGCAGATACTGTGATTTATATTTGCCAAGCGGTCTTGGATTTGTTAAAGTGTACTCAGGGTATTAAGTTATCCTAAAGTTAACCCTGGGGCGCAATCCAGCTGCTTCCCACCCTGAGCCGATAATACTAAGACTTTGGCGTCTTCTTGTTAAAGGTGTGTGAATTCGTTTTTACGAAATTCCCTAATTTTAACACCGATGCCTAACTTGAACACACTGGTTCAAGGAGTCATGAACGGCAGATACGCTTTCGGGGCCTTAACTGTTCCTCTGATGATTCCCTTCATTTATACGCAAAATTACCAATTTACATGAATAACAACAAGTTGGTAAGACAAAAATTTTTTTTAGCTTCCATTTAGGCAGCCTTTGCAGATTGCCCATCTTCTCTTTATGACTGACTTTTAAAGCTGCTCGTGAAAAGATATCTGGCATGATCTCTGCAATTTCTGAAAAAGAAGGAGCGTTTTCACCTAACAGATCGCCAAACAGCGCGAGCTCTATAAAAGGAGAAAACAGCATAATACGCAGTACCGCTTCTTCCTTGGATGTAAGGTTAAAATCCTTTAAAACCAAATGCCATACATCGCTGAGCATATCCGTAAATTCATCTTTCCAGATTCTCGTTATATCGGGATATTCTCGGGATTCTGACACAATAAAGGCAAGAAGCCTGTTAATGGATGGTTCTGAAAAAAAGGATGCCAGCAGTTCTAAAAATCTGTTTAACCTTGTCTGCAGATTTTTTTCAGAAAGAAAATCTTTCTGAATTAAAGTTTCAATATGATCTGTAAGCAGCTTCCTCACCACTGCCAGCATGAGATCTTCTTTGGTTTTATAGTAGAGATATATGGTGCTTCTGGCAAGATTACCCTGCTTTGCGATCTCGACAAAGTTTAATGCCTGATACCCATCTTTTACAAAGATATTCACTGCACAGTCAAGTATTTCACTTCCCCTTGTATCTTTACGTCTGATCCTTGCGGCAGGCTGTGCTGTTTGAACTTTGGAATTCTCACTTTTGGATTTCATTTGTAGTTTTTATTATGTAACCAGAAGAAATAAGCGAAATTAGTCTTGGTATTGATTTTATAAGGAATATATCAGATTTTACTTTACTTTTAAAATTAAAAAATACCTCAGTCATGCATCAAATCACTAGAGGTATTAGAGGACGATAAACCTGGTAGAAAAAAAGTATCCTGGCTATTCAAAAAAAATACAGAAGCTCTATAGCTTCCGTACTTTTTTATCGATTGTCTTAAGCAAAAGTATCTAAGATCTTACCGTCGACAATCTCCATTCGAAGCTCTTCACTAACTCCGACAATATTGCCTGAGATTGAAACAATGTCATCTTTATTCAGATGCTTGGCAGACTCGATGCTTTGATCATCCAGATAAATATATACATTAAACAGACCTAACGGATCGCCTTCAAGCTCCACTACAGTCTTGCCGGTAATAGAATCTTTTTTAATGAGATTTACTGTGCCAACTATGACAAACTGCTTATTTTTATAGCTCTCATCAGCCGACTGCGCATCCTCTTCATAGCTTCTCATAAGCTCATAGGCGCGGATCACCGGAATTCCATCATAGTTGTCAGGAACCTTTTTAATTCGCGAATTTTTTGTGGTACCGAGGCTTACGATCTTGCCTAGCTCATCATCCATCTTCTCAATGGTTGCTCTGACGCCGAGCCAGGCTGCAAATTCAGGCAGGGTCTTGGTTAAATATTTATCATGAATTTTAACGCCTTCATAGCATTTGGTGAGTTCTTTCTCTGTAATTGGCTTTACATAATTACTGCCTGATGACAGTTTTATACGGTCAATGCACGGTCTTACGCTTTCATCCATACCGTCAATTGCCGCAAATGAAGATGTACTTACAAATGCAGCAAGAAGACCTATTCCTAACTTTTGGTGTAATTTCATAACTAATTATCCCTTATAACAATTTTAGCAATCTGTTTTTAATCTTGTTTCTTGGTTAATTCGTAGTACTTCTTAGCTAAGAACAGTATTTGTTATTTACATATTTTGCATGCTTCAGTCTTTCAGATATGTCAAAGTGCATTACACCCTTCAGTACGAAGGTTTTGGTAATTTCTAAATTCAGTTTCTGAATATCACTTCTGCCATTGCCTCTTGCAAATAGTGCAAGCTGTTCATCATAGGCATATAACTTGTGTTTTTCTATATCAGCTTTGAGCACATCATCAGGATAAGCATCCATTGAATGTGACTCTGAATTCTCTTTTACGAATTTTTTATATAAAGGAAGTAGTGTGTCTATTCCTTTCTTGTTCTGATAGTCAACTGCTCTCATATATACAGCAAGAAACTTGGCTACAGCCTGTGGATGTTCTGCGCCAAAATTCACGTCTACAATAAAGTTAACAGGTACAGAGCAGCCCATTTCGGCAAGATCAGCAACCTTTTTATAATTCTTGAATTCGGCTTCGCTAGACTCAGGGGACCAGATGTCCATAATATCGCCACGACCTGTATCCATGGTTTCTACTGCATTGAAGCAGTTCATGTTTTTAACTGTTACATCGGTAAAACCAAGATAAAACGCATCCAACCATTTTGCTAAAAGGTAAGAGCATGAGGACATGCGTTTAACAAAAATTTCTTTGCCCTTGATAGTCTCAGGACTTCCGTAAACCTCAGGAAAGTCTTCATTCCAGCCTTTTGTTTTGAGAATTTCACTGTCAGCTCTTACAAAGATTTCATTTGCTTTAGACTCCTCATTAGCAACAGCTACAATCTCTGCATCTGGCGAATTGCAGGCAACTATTGAAGGAATTGCACCAATGGCTGTTATATTAAATCTGTTCTCATCTGCCTTATGTTCAGAAACGATATCAATACCGGAATCTTCTGTAACGCTGAGATCAATATTAAGTCCGACATCTTTATCCCAGCATTTTTCATGTGACATCCACACCAGAAAGGTTTCATGCTCAAGCATCATACGTGCTTTAATAGAATCCGTATGGTTAACAGCGTAAGATGATAATGGCAGACTTAATCCTGCAAGCATTAAAATCAATTTCTTAAACATATTAAACATCAAATTTATACAACAAAACTGTTACATTACCTACGAGCTAAAGAAGCTTCGTCGATATCGATTCCTGCGCCAAACTCCGCAACTCCGATAACAATACCTCTTACTTTCACCCATTCACCTTTTTTAAGAGACATTGCCTTATTTTCATAAGAACGTTTGATATTGGCAGCGATATTGAAAATGCCTACATTATCGGCTTTGATTTCGACAATCACATGCCCATAGCCTATATCTCGCCTGATATTGCTGACTTCACCTACAACAGTAATCATCTTGTCTTTATACATACTGTCGGCTTTGAGCTCATTGTTTTCATATTGACGCATCAGTTCAAAAGCTGAAATTTCTATAATGGATGAGGAAGATGAAGAACTCTCATTATTGTTTTGTGGTTCAGTTTTAGTGGTTGGTTTTGAAATTCCGAGATTTTCTTTCATTTGCTCAATTGAAGCATTAACTCCAATCAGGCAGGAATACTCAGCAAAAGAACGACCATCAAAATTTTTGCTTTTACTGAAGTTCAAGTAACACTGTTTTAATTCTTCGTCAGAAATTCTTTCACCAGAACTGTTATTCAGAAAGGCTTTTACTTTCTCGATGCAGGGTCTGTTTGCCGGATGATCAATATTTTCTATAGCATTAACGATGTTAAAAGCAAACAAAGCAGATGCAACAATCGCAAATCTAGAAAAATACCTAGAAAATTTATGTGTCATACCACCCACCTATTCTCTGTTGGTTTAGAGCTTGATTAACTAACAAAGGTTGTAAAAATAAATTACATTTTTTTTTTATAATTTTAGATTGCCAGTCAGAAAAATAATGCGAGAAAGATTGCTTATATAAAAAAAAGATTGATTGTTAAGATAAAATTATTCTGTTTTTTTGAACTTGCTATCAGTTTTATAAAAAAATGCCTGGATAACCAGGCACTGAATAAGGATCTGAACTTTTTTATGTTTTAAACTTTGAAGTGCTCTACAACCTGATGCAGTCTGTTCATGTTTTCAACTGCCTCATTTACAGTTCCCTGAGCTGTTCTAACTTGATCTCCAAGGTTCTGAGACTCTGAGGTAATACCCTGCATGTTAGTTGAGATTTCAGAGGTTGCAGTAGTCTGTTCTTCTGCTGCTGTTGCAATCTGTGTGATCTGACTGTTTACAGAAGATACCTGTTCTATGATGCTTCTCAGCATATCCTGAACTGCATTTGTGCGTTCTGCAAGAGAATTCATGTTAGAAAGGCTCTGTCCCATAGACTCATTAGCAGAATTAGCATCGTTCTGGATCTTTGCCACCATCTTGATGATTTCCTGTGTAGAAGACGATGTTCTTGATGCAAGGGCACGAACTTCATCAGCTACTACAGCAAATCCCTTTCCGGCCTCACCGGCACGGGCGGCTTCAATTGCAGCATTTAATGCCAGCAGATTTGTTTGGGCTGCAATATCCTCAATGGTCTGAACAATAGTGCCGATTTTCTGAGACTGCTCTACGAGCTCATGAATCTGGTCGGCATCAGACTGTGTCTTCTTAACCTGATCCTGAATAGAATTGATGGTGTTCTGTACTTCTTTAACGCCTTCTTCTGTAATAGAATTTGCCTGATCAGAAGTTGTTGCTGCAGACTGACAGTTCTTTGCAATATCTGCTGTCGTAGAAACCATTTCGTCAGAGGCTGCAGCCACTGTAACCGCTTTGTTTTCTGTAGACTGGGCAGATGCGTTAATAGTCTGGGTAATATCATTAATGGAGTTAAAATCGTTAACCGCCTTGTTAACAGCCTGTTTAATCTGACCAACAAGATGATTTAACTGAGTTCCCATCTTGTCTGTTGATCTTATAAGCTGACCAAACTCATCATGGCTGTCTGAATGAATTCTAACCGTAAGATCGCCATTACTTATAGCTGTTGCCGCTTTTACAGCAGTAGCTAGATTTTTTACCGTGTAGTTTGATACCATGACAGCAATCAATATAGCAAGTAGCGTTCCTACAGAAGCTAATGCAAGAGTTACATATATTGGAGTGACTGATGACGCATCAGCAATAAGAATACCAGCATTCGCAATCTGTTTCTCATTTACAATATCCATTGCATCATCAATTATCAGAATATTTTCATGAAGCTGTTTTTCATAGATTTCGAGAAGTGTTGCTTTATCTTTTGCAGCTAAAGCCTGCACAAAAGGACCGTTATATACAGACTGTACAACTTTTGCTGCATCTTTTGCTCTCTGAGAAGCCTGTGGGTCTGTTGATCCCTTTAACGCACCAATTGCCTCGGTAAAAGGAACCATTACTTTATCTAATTCATCTTTAGTAATGCTGTCTGGATGAAGAGTAGCATTTAAAATTGCCTCTTCTACAGCTTCGCAGGCCTTCATGGTTTCGTGAGTGCGATGATGTCTAACATTTACTATCTGGTTCACTTCTGCAGCTGCGGAATTGAACTGATTCATAATCATGATAGATGTAAATCCGATGATAAAAGTAAATAGAATTACCACCGCAAATCCACCCAGAACTTTCATCTTTACAGAGAGTTTATCGAACATAGCAGATCCTTTTAAGTTAATAAAACATCTATCTCATTCTTATATCACTCATTAACTGCTGTGACACTGTAAATCAGAAGGTTCGTGCGCTAAGTCGCATACTTATTTGAAAAAAAGCTAACAGCATCAAAAATAATTATTAACATGCATGTAAAAAAATATGGAAAGCAATGATAGGTTTTAAATTTTTCAATCTTTAATAATGAGTTAGACTAATAAAATTACATCAGTCGTCAGATGAGGCGGTTTGAAAAGATAAAAAAATTTAGAAGAATACTGCTATTTTGATTTGGTTAATTTGAGGAGATAAAGAAATACAAAATTGACTGTTAACGATATTGAATCGAAAATTATAAGAAAGGAAAAAAATAGTTATGAAAAAGCCCGATATAAAATCGGGCTTATATTCAGGAAGAAAATAATATTACTTATTTAATGCCTGAGATACCTGTACTGCGATAGCAACGGTAGCGCCTACCATTGGGTTGTTACCCATA
>DMTG01000006.1 GCA_003477345.1 Succinivibrionaceae bacterium
GCACGGTGGAGCCGACAAGATTGGTACCGGCGCCTCTTACGGTTACGGGAATTTTATGCTCATAGGCAATCTTAAGAGCCCCCTGCACACTTTCTTCGTCAAAAGGTTTGAAGTAAAAATCGGCATGACCTGCTCTGCTTCCCACGAAATCAGTAAGCAGGTTTGCTGCAATATTGTTTTCAGACAGGAACTCACCTTTCAGAGTTCCAAATAATTCTGCTACATCAGCCATTTTTTTATTCCTCTTCTTAATGAGTAAGTTTCTTAGCTGCCAGATCACCTAGGAACTGAGCGAGCTGAACGATAATCACCAGCGCGACAATGGTAAAAATCATGACACCTGTTGAATAGCGGTAATAGCCATACTGCACGGCAAGATTTCCTATACCGCCGCCCCCTACCATGCCGGCCATAGCGGAAAAGCCAATCAGGCTGATAAAAGTTACAGTCACACCTCTGGCAATTGAAGGGGCTGCCTCCACTAAAAGCACATTCTTTATAATCAGAAAACTGGAGGCACCGGTGGCAAAGGCTGCTTCTATCACTCCCCGGTCAATCTCCTTTAAGGACATTTCCACGAGTCTTGCCAGAAAAACCGTAGCTGAAATCGACATTGGAACAGCTGCTGCAACCGGTCCTATTTTGGTACCTACCAGATAAAAAGTTAAAGGCAGAGTAAAAACTACCAGAATAATGAACGGGATAGAACGTATAAAATTAATGATCACAGCTATTAATTTATTGAAGACAGGGCTTTTGAAAAAATTTCTGTCTGCGGTCAGGTATAAAAGAAATCCAAAGCCTAAACCGAATATCAGGCTGATTATCCAGGAGATCCCCATCATGATCAGAGTTTCATACAGGGATTTGCTCAGTTCTCTTTGTAGGATTTCGAGGGTTTCTTCTAGCATTTATAACTCCTTATACTCGCTGACGAAGGCTCTCTGATTCAGAAAATCCAGAACCTCGCGCTTCTTATTTGCATCAAGAGAGCGGCTCAGGCTGACTACCAGAGAGCCCAGCGGCTTTTTCTGGATATATTCAATACCGCCGGCAATAATGCTGAGATCAACTGATAACTTTCTTGAAATCTCAGCAATGGTCGGCTCATAGGCGCTCTCTTCCTTAAAGACTATCTGATAAAGATCTCCTGCCTGCTTTTTAACTTCCTCCGGCAGAGAATAAGATAAAGAGCGCTTTACGAGCTTTTGAGCCTCGGTACTTTCTGGTCTTGAGAAAATCTGATAGGAACTGCCTACTTCCACAATTCTGCCTTTGGACATTACGGCCACTCTGTCAAAGAGACTTTTGGCAACTTCCATCTGATGCGTGATGAAAACCACCGTTATGGGATAGCTATCCTTGATCTTCACAAGAGACTGAATAACTTCCTGAGTATTGTCAGGATCGAGAGCCGAGGTAGCCTCATCGCACAGCAGAATCTCAGGAGAATTGGCAAGCGCCCTGGCAATGGCCACTCTCTGCTTCTGACCGCCCGAAAGATCATTTGGATAGCTGCGCTCATATTTTTCAAGCCCCACGAGCTTTAAGAGCTCCGTGACTCTAGGCGCTATCTCTGCCTTAGGAGTATCTGAGGCCTTCAGAGCAAAAGCGACATTATCAAAAACACTGGCATTTTTTATCAGGTTGAAATGCTGAAAAATCATACCGATATTCTGTCTCAGCTTAGAGAGTTCACGACCTTTTAAAGAGGTTATCTCCTGATCTTTGATAAATACTTTTCCTGAAGTTGGTCTTTGAAGCAGATTTATAGTGCGAACCAGTGTCGACTTGCCGGCACCAGAGGTGCCGACAATGCCGAGAAACTCGCCTTTTCTGACATCAAGCGATACCCTGTCTACAGCTTTAAAGGTGCGACCGAACTGTTCATAGGCAACGCTTACGTTTTCAAGACGAATCATTATTTCTGCTCCTTTACCTCGTTCCACCAGGCAGGACGGGTGAAGGAATCATAGTAATGATTGGCCTCCACTGCGTCTATGAACTGTCTGCTTTTTACTAAATTCTGCAGGATTCTGCCTAAAGAATCCCTGTCCTGCTCTCTTACAGCAACTACGTTTTTGATATTCTCAAATACGCTCTCAACGCCCAGAGCCTTTGAGTAATCAAGATTGGCTGCTATGGCATAATTGCCAGGCACGAAGCCCAGAGCCAGGCTGTCAAGAGATCTGGAGATCTGAGCCGCCTCCAGCGGTACAAATTCAAGATTCTTTGGATTCTGATCAATATCAGCCACGGAAGCTTTCTGCTCATCCTTTTCAGCTTTGAGGGTTATGTAGCCTAAATCTCTGGCAATGCGCAGAGCTCTGGCAAGGTTGACTGCATCTGTAGGAATTCCGACTTTGGAGCCTTCAGGAACCTCATCAAAGGTGCGGTATTTTTCTGAAAATACGCCTAGACCTAAAGTAGGGACATTTACAACGCCAGTGATCTTGAAGCCCTGAGTCTTGATAATGGAATCAAGATAGGACTGATGCTGCATCAGATTTGCATCAATATTGCCACTGTCCAGTGCGCTGTCAGGCTGAACGTAGTCGGTAAATTCCACATATTCTACCTTATAGCCCTGACGGTTGAGCTCTTTTTCAAAAAAGTCTGAAACCATTCTTGAATATGGTCCCGGGCAGAAACCAAAGCGAATTACCTTTTCTGAAGAAGCGGAGCTGGAATTGGCAGCGGCAGAATCTTTAGAAGAATCAGAGCAGCCAGAAAGAAAAGCGCCCAGAACCAGAAACAGTACACCTGCAGTTTTATTAGTAAAGTACATAGATCAATCCTTAGATTTTAATTAAAAAAATACAATTATGTTGTTAATCAAGGCGATACAAATATTTAACTGCTGAAAATACAGTTACAGTTACCCAGGAAAAGGGAAGCTACAATTAAATACTTATAAAGCTTAAATTTTGATTGGCAGTAATATTCTGCAAAAAGAGATAGTTATGCCAGAACAGGCATTCGCATTGAACAGGAAAGGGAAGCAGCGGTGAAGGAAGAAATGCTGTTAGAGAGAGATATCACTGAAGAGATACTCTCAGAACTTTCTTGAACAGATAATTTAAAAAATTTTAAAAGGCTCATAGCAACCTCTTAGACCAAAAAATTGAGATCTTCAATAATCCCGCATGAATTTAAGAGCCAGTTTTCTACCGAGCTCGATATTATCTTTCCATTAAAAATTTCTATAGTCAATACCGACCTAAAAAAAATCACCAAAATAAAGCAAATTTATAAAATCATCAGAAAGGCCTCTAATTTGCTGCAGGACAAAATTCTAAGAGCGGGGAATACCATTACAAAGGCAAGTCCATTTAATCTAATCCTGTAGCATTTCTGCTTTACTAAAATTATGCACCAAAATAAGCTTCCTAGAATTTTTGGTAATTTTTTAAATTTAAGAAACTAATATGCCTTTAAAAAAGTAATGCCCAGAATAATTATTAAGATTTAATTTACATTTGTAATAAATTTATTATTTTTACTAAACATAAAAGATGGAGTGCTTACCGGAACTGTCTGTACTGATATTAAAGAGCAAAATTTGCGCATGATCGATTTTGATATACTTTTGTCATTGTTGAATTTACATTTACGAAAATTAAATTTTCTACTTTCAGAATTGTAAAAACTGCATTTTCATATCAGTTTATATCATTTTCTTATCTTGAATATTTATCAATATAAATTCACAAAATATTATTTATTTACAAAATGATATTAAATTTTACTTAAAATAATATCAATAATTATCCTAGTTTTAATTTTTAAAACATCATACATAATTAAAAGGAGGTTAATTTTCATAAAATTTTCATTTTTTGAGTCACTGCCTTCCCTTTTGCCTATATTTCAGCATTCCGGGAGCTGTCTGCTAATACCGCCTTCGCCTACTGGGCATTTACAAACAGAAAACAATTTGCATTTTATTGCGAGCATCTTCATAAAATTATTACTTTTAAAGAAATTCTATAACACCTAAATCATTATTTGGGGTAATATAAAACTACGGTTAACGGAGCAAAGTCACTGAAGCTGGTGGCTACTTAAAAAAGCAGAAAAACTGCAAAAACCGTGTTTGCTCAGTCTTAAGATTTAAGACTGCAATGATAAAAAAAAATGCCCTGAAAAACAGGGTCGATAATGGTCTAAAGCAAAACTACAGCAAAATAAAAGCACTGCTTATAAAAGACAGTGCATAAACTGAAGCTACATTCAGTAACTACTAAACGTTTTCTTCTTCATATGAAAACCAAAATGCCCTGCTATCGTGAGATACCAGGGCACATTATTATCTGCTTCCTGATCCGCAGCCCCCACTCTCCTGTTGACGGCATGCTCATAGATATTAAAGATGCGCAGCCTTAGCTATATATAGTTAATTAACCGAGATCGGAATTCTCCTGCCCTTGCTATCCGTCCATCTGTTTATTTATAAACTACTGAATAACCGCATTATTTAAGTCAGTTTTCCATTAATTTAAGCTATATCTGCAGGCAAAAAAATCCCTCATTGATGGAGCGTCAATGAGGGCGATAATGGTCTTAACTTAATTAAATATAATTAAATTAAGAACTACAGCAAAATTAGGAGAAAAAATTAAGCATATAACCTGTTCCTCTGCTTTACGAATCTGCTTGGATGCACGAAATCACTATTGATTCTTATCATATCGCAAAGTCTAAAACCTTTATTTTCCTTTACATAAAGCACCTTGTTAAGAAGCATTAGTCTGGAGAGATTTTCTCCGTCTCTGGCTTCTAATACCAGGCAGTCGCCTACTGTTCCCATTTTGGTATAAACGGTAACGATATCGCCTGTTTTAATCAGGTGTCTTTTATAGCATGTTGCAAAATGCTGGCTCGCAGGAGGATTGATCAGTACAAAACGCTGACAGGCAACCGCATTAATGGCTAACTGCATTATCTGATCTTCATTGAGCATTCTGATAGTACGCAGCCCTTCTTCAAAAGCTGTATACATTCTGGCATCCTGTACGCTGAAGTTTTCCCCGTCTTTCGGCTTTGTCCATAGCTTGTCCAACATGTAGTTACTCGATAAACCGAGCTCCTTGCCGTCTACTATCAGACTTACACCCAGGTAGCCGTTATTGAGGTATCTCCATTTCCATGTCTGTAAAGAAGTATCGTAATTCATATTTTTTCAGTATATTGAAATTTAATAATTTTTATATATTTTGTAATTTTTTTACAGTTTCATTTTACCCTATACTTTCATTAAAAAAAATAAAAATATTTTACTTGTTTTTAAAAAATCGATAACAGTCATCCTTTTTTACAAATGTTATTTTTTTATAAAATTATGGCACAGAATTTTTTTTGCACAGTTTTTTTATTTAGACATTAATTAAAAAATATTAATGACATTAATTCATTAATATTTTTTATTATTTGCTTTCTAATTTATTTTATACAGTTAATATTAGTATTTACTTATATGATTATTAGTTTCAGATTATTTTTTAAGATGAGCGGATTTATTAAAATAAGAATTTTTCTTTAGCATGAGGCAGACTGTCCGCAAATATTGCTTTTCAGGTTCAGTCTTCGCACTTATTTTTCCCTTTTAAATTTCAAAATCCGCCCCATTGCCCCATCTCTTCTCTATACACAGCTTCGATACCCAAAAGACTGTATTGGAGGCTGTTTACTGCAGCAGGAGAGCGCACTGCTCCGATCTTCTAATAATCTTATAAAACTATTGCAAAAATGCGCTTATAGAAGTTTTCTGTGCATAAAGACAAGTTCATAAATAGCAGTATCAGCTCTTTAATATCTATGCACTGCTGTATGTGATTGATTAGGGCTCGATAGAGCCTATAAGAGGAGAATTTGGCTTTATATATATTTTGCGCCTTGTACTCACGCTCTTTAGAGCCTGAATATAAGGCGCAATTAAATAGTCAGGGCTTCAGTTTACAGATTGTTTACTATCTGCTTTACAATACTTGGTCCCTGATAGACAAAACCAGTCAGCACCTGAATCAGACTTGCACCATTGTAGAGTTTTTCTCTTGCAGAGATTGGACCGGATACGCCACCTACTCCAATTAAAGGAATTGATCCTTTGACAATGGTATTTACCTTGCTGAGAATTCTGGTACTGTGCATGTACAGAGGCTCTCCTGACATTCCGCCCCACTCGTTGGCATGTACCATGCCATGGATAATGGTTCTCGAAACCGTGGTGTTGGTACAGGTAATGCCATCTACATTTTCTGCCAGACACACATTGCACAGAGCTTCAATTTCACTGTCAAAAAGATCTGGAGACAGTTTCACCACCAGAGGCACATACTTTGAAAATTCATTTGACAGCTGCTCCTGACGCTCTTTTAATGGCTTGATAAGCTTTAAAAACTCATCTTCCTGCTGCAGCTGTGTAAGCTCCTGTGTGTTTGGACAGGAAATATTTACAGCTACATAATCAGCGTACGGATACACCTTTTCATAGCAGTATACATAATCTTTCCAGGCATCTTCGAGCGGAGTAGATTCATTCTTGCCGACACTTACACCAACTACGCCTTTATAGGTACGCTTGCGCAGATTGTTTATAAGATACTCAACCCCGTTGTTGTTAAAG
>DMTG01000300.1 GCA_003477345.1 Succinivibrionaceae bacterium
CCTATCCTTTATAAGGTTTATCAAAATAAAGATCTTTTGTAAGATTGATGGAAAATTCAGTGCCTGGCTCTACCGTGAGAGTAGGGGACAGATTCATCTGGCGCCTGATATTCTCGGTCATAAGCCCCTGCATCTGTGTGCTGACATTGCGTGCCATATCATCACCAGTGCTGCGTTTTTCGCGGTAATCTCCATAGGAGTCGGTGGTGGCATCGGCAGCTGTTGAAAGAGTGGCAATAAGGAGCGCGCCGTTCCAGATCTTCAGGTAATGGTTGTCAACTTCAGCCCCAAGCCCTGAATAGCCGTCTGTGTCCTGAGTTCCCATGTTTCCAAGCTTTAAGTAATCTCCGTTTGGAAAAATCAGTCTGTCAAAGCAGACAAAAACTCTGTTCTGTCCATAGGCAGGACTTGACTCATAGCGGCCGACTGCGCGGGTACCCTGCGGGATCAGCAGATAGTCTCCTGTAAGGGAATCAAAGACATTCTGGCTTACAAGTGCGGTCACCTGACCTGGCAGATCTGAATTTATGCCGTTGACGAGCGTGGTTCTGATATGGCTGCCCTGATTTATGTAGTAGCGCCCGCGCGGCTTCTGGACCTTGTAGGGACTTATGTAGTCATCCTCATCGTTATCTTTATCGGCCAATTCAGGAAGAACTCCCTGCTGACCGCCTAAGACGAAATCATCTCTGATTGATTTTTCTCTGGCAATCGAGACCTCTCCTTTATCTGAGGTGGTGGTGACTTTTGAGGAGGAGAGCATGGCATGTCTTCTGACAGTCTGCTGCTCGGTTAACTTGTCATGAGTATCGGAGACTCTGTCAGGATCGGCCGCCTGTCCATAGCTTACGGGCACAGAGGTATTCTCTGAAGGGGAATAGTTCTGCTCATAGTTAAAATCGAAGGCCTCCGGGAGTTCAGCCCCTGCACTATAGCTTTTCTCTGCACTCTGGTGACTGTCAGATGTCAGAGCCTCGGTAAGCTCATCTGAGACCTGATCTTTTACAGACTGAAGCAGTCTTTGAGCATAGCTTGTTTTTTTTCTGTCTTTTTCATCTGCCCGGGCCTCAAGCGATGATGCGATTCTGTCTACATCAGGGGTTCTTAAGGTCGCGCCCGGGTTTTGTGAAAGTCGCGGAGCACCGGAGCTTACAGACTGAGCGTTTTCTTCCGCGCCTGTGCTGTACAGAAGCGCGCAACATAAAACTAAGGCAGTCAGAGCGCCTATTACCAGAAACTTTAATAAAAACAGGTTATGGATTAGAGAGTTCTTCACGGCAGCATCAGCTGTTCTTTTCATGCCAGTACCTCCTGTAAGCTGTCTTTAACGGTTTTTAACTGTGAATTTATCTTTGAGTGGACAAAAGTCCTGGCAGCTGGCAGTTTTCTGTCTGCGTTAGTATTGCGGATTATCTTTACAGACTTTTCTGCAGACATTAAAAAAGCAGGCTGTCTAGAAGACTGCTTCACGCTGTCATCATAGGTAGCAGAATTAAGTCTGCTCACAGCTGCTATATTGATGCAGCAGCTCAGGGCGCAGAACACAAGAAAAGCCTGCAGGAATTTAACCTTCGACGCGGTAATATTCAATTTCAACCTCCTGGTTATCAACGCTCAGACGGGCTCGTGAAAACAGTCCGTCGACAATAAAGGCGTGATTGGCAATGCGGTAATTTAAAAATTCTGAGGTCTCACCTGAAAATAATGAGCCCGAGTCTTTGGGAAAGGTTAAAACCGGCAGGGTTTTAGAATCGATATCATCAGGCATGACGATGAAGGTTCTGTGGCCGTCATTAAAAACGCACTCCGGCATGATTTCCGGATCGCCTGATATAAGGTAGTCATCTTTAGTGAGAGCTTCCTGTTTTTTAAGCTCCTCCTCATTACTAAGCGCGGTGGTATCTTCTGGTGCTTCATTATTTAAAAGAGAGTTTTCTGCGTCTGAATATCTAAAGAGCACATGTGGCATATAGCCCTGTCTGCTGGTTTTTAGCTCCAGGTGATAGGTCCTCTGGCTGGTGGTTATGACCAGCGAGGTTTTTAAATCGTCATCCAGAGGCTTGACGATGACGGGGCCGGCAAGCCCGAGGCCTCTGCTGCCAGATTTTGACAGTTCAATATTCCAGCGGGTGGCATCGCCCACAAAGACATCGATAATGCTTTCATCAGGTGAGAGTTCAATATCGCTGATTTCAAGTACCGAGCACTCTATCTTAGGAATGGTGCCCGAATATTCAAATACGGTGTCACTGTAGGCTGTGGGCTGAGTCTTGGCCGAACTTTCAGAGTAGATAAGGCATGCGCCTATGGCAGCAAGCATTATTAAGGAAGTCAGCTTATGCAGTACAGATAAATGCCTTTTTATAAATTTAATCATAATAACAGCAGGATAGATAAAATTTTATTATTTAAGATCCACAGTTTTAAAAGGATCCTGTCCAAAGAAAAAGGTATCTATAACAAGACCTATGGGGTTGAAGCGCAAAAGCTCGCGGTCAGGATTTTTCAGATCTTCAAGGTGATAGCTGACAGTGCAGGAGTAGGGGGCTTCTTCCGCGAGCGCTCCGTCCTTTGAATAGCGCAGTTCGTGCCATTCAATTTTGTAGGAGTTATCGCTGAGGGCGATTATGCTGTCAAATTTTACTTCTACAGACTCTCTCTCATCTGAGGCAAAGGGATTTTCCTGCTCGAGCATCTGGTTGATTACATGACTTGCCCCGGAGTTTGGCTCAAGCATGGAATAAACATATTTAAGGCTGTTCCTTACAAGTGATCTATCTAAGGTTCGCTGCCTTAAATTCTGAACAAAGGCGCAGATCTGTGATCCAATGATTCTGCTGTCAGTTAAATTATGAGCCTCGAGCACCCCTTTATATACGAGCAGGCCGTTGTCGTGGTTTTCTACTATGTAGGGCACCAGAGAGGTTCTGCCGCTCTGGTAGAAATAGCAGCCAAGACCTGTAAAGGCAGCGGCGGCAAACAGAAAGTTGAGAATGAGTGAATGCAGATTATGATTGAATCTGAACACTCCCAGATTGATTCTGGAGAAGGCCAGAGTATAAGCGGCCTTCTTAGGTTTTGTGGACATGAATCTATACATGGTTTACGTCTTTATTCTAAGTTTAGCTGTTGAACAAGGGATTTAATGGATAAAGGTTCGCTCAAAGCGTCATCTGAAGCTTTTTTATCTAAGGTATTTTCTTTGAGACTTTCTGCCTTCAGCGCTTTATCTATAAGATGACGGCCTCTATCGCCTGACAGGGAATAAATGGCGATTTCCTCAGAAGTCAGGGGCAGCGAGAATTTTTCAAAATGTCTGTTCTGCTTTATGAAGTAGTCATGTTTGCCAAGTCCTGCGCCAATCTTTTCAATCTGGGAGGGCATAAGGCCGAATTTTTCATACTCCTCTGCGCCGTCTGAATAGGCCGCTTCAGGGTTAGGCAGAAAGATCTGGGTCTTTATGCAGTCGCGTAGGGTATCGCTGATATCAGTACGGGTAAAATCAGATAAGGACTGGGAGCATACAATTACCAGCACATTGTTTTTGCGCATGGTCTTAAGCCAGCTTGTAAGCATATTTCTGAAATCCTCATCAGAGAGCATCAGCCAGGCCTCATCTATGATGATAGCTCCGGGTCTTTTATAAAGACTGTCTGAGTCGTGACAAGACAGAGTCCTTTCAATCAGGTGAAATATCTGCATCAGGACCAGCTCACGGGTGGCGGTTTTTTCTTCACTGCTGCCGCCGTATTCGACTACGCACAGATTTTCATCCTGCAGGGCCGGGTTCTGGTAACCGTCCAGCACAGAGGAGTTTTCTTCCGAGGACAGATAAAAATCAATCTGGCTTTTAAGTCCCGGATCGCCAAGCTGCACTGCAAAATCAGTAAGGGAGCGCGCAGAACCTCTTTTCATGCGCATAAGCGCTTCGTGGATTTTTACACTAAGCTCGCTGCTTAGGTGAGCTCCGGCGCTTTTAAAAAGGCGCTCAGCAAAGGCACGGGCATACTCCAGATCGCCTTCTGTCTCTAGATATTCAAATGGGCACAGTCTGTCTAAAGGCTTGCTTAGGGAGATGTGCACCCCTGAAAATATTCTGGTCAGGGCATAGAAAGACATTCCCTTTTCAAAGGCGAATATGCGCATGCCGCGGTAGCGCATGAGATTGGTAATAATAAAGTTTAAAAGTACCGATTTACCGCTGTCTGGCGGACCTGCGACTATGGTGTTGCCAAGATCCTGTACATGCAGATTCAGAAACATTCTGCCGCCGGTATCGGAGCGCACCAGAGCAAGAGCCCCGGCATTCTCTCCGTAGCCTTTATTAGGACTTAATGCGCTGCCTGTGTATGGCGCCTCCAGCGGCACGAGACAGGAGAGCATGCTGCTTGATACAGTGGCCTTTCTGAGATTTTCAAAAACCTGACCTGGTAAAGATCCTATATAGGCTTCAAGATTGTTTAATAATTCAACTCTGCCGTTAAAGCCGCATTTTGAGATTATTTCCTGAGCCCGGTTAACACTGCGCCATAGTGAATCCTCGTCGTCTGCGCCGATAATCACGGTGCCGCTGTAGGAGCCAAAGCTCTCAGAGCCTTCGCTAAGCGCGGTCTCGGCCCTGGTGATAGAAGTTATCTGATTCTGGGCATCGGGATTTTCATTGCTCTGTGTCGCTGTGTTGGTTATCTGCGAGGAAAAGCTGTGCAGCCTCTGCTGCCAGAGTCTTTTAAGTCTTGAAAACTCCCACTGTGATCTGCCACTACTGAAGGCGATAAAGCGCGAGCTGAACCTAAGAGAGCAGCCTAGTCTGCAGATCTCGCCTAGAGCGTTGCGCATAATCTTAGGAGGCATGTCATCAATGCTAATACAGATAATTTTTCTGCGGCCAACCTCAATGATTTCAGAGTCTGTAAGACGCAGATCGCTGCAGCCTAGTACCGCATCTAAGTACATAGGTACAGCAGGCGCTCTTGCTGAACGAGGGCAGGCGCAGATGCAGCTTTTGATATAGGACAGTGCCGGATGCTGTCCGTCAGGAGATTTTTTTAGTTCTACAAGCGAAACGCATTGCGACATCTCTCTTACAATGGTTTCAAGCTCTCTGTAAAAATCATCCAGCACCTTTCTGCACACTGAAGGCATGCTGCCTGACAGCAGAACCTCCACATCCATAAGTGCTCTGATTTTTGCATCTCCTTTTCTCGTAAGAGTAAGGTAAAAGCGGTTACGATAGAAAGGATCAGCCTCCGCGTGCTGCTTTCTGAGGCTTTCAAGTTCTAAAACCGTTCTGTGCTTTGCAAAAGAGCTCATAGGATAGCCAGGATCTTTTTCTCTGATGCAGTCAATATGGACTGCCCAGCCGCTTGATAGAAGTCTTATGGCTTTTGAAAATCTGCTGCGGCACTGCGCAATGACGGCATCCGAGAGATCTCCTGTTTCTAAAGGCAGGATTTCATAGCAGCACATAAGCGCGCCGTTTTTGAGTACAAATGTCTTATCGTCTGCACAGACTGCGTAGTCAATCAGTGAATCAAGTCCTTTCCTGCTTGAATATTTCTTTTTTTCAAACATAAGCGGCAGGGCGCATAGCACTGCGCCTGCCGTGCATAGGACAGAAGAGAGGATGCAGACTCTGATAATAAGTTCGTTCATTTTTAGTAAAGGCTTGTTTATGGTTTTTTATGATTTCTGCACAGATATTCCTGACGGGCAGGGTAGTCGCGCTGTCTGTATTCAAGTCTTCTAATCAGAATTTTCAGAAACATAGGATCGTATCTGGCGGCTTTTCTTAACAGGAATACCTCCGCAAGCAGAAGAGCAGTGTTGCAGGTTATGGACACAAAGCCCGGGAAACTGAAGGCGGTCGAAACATGCACAAGTAATACGAGGCACAGCATGCTGCGGTCGCAGCCTAAAAAAAGCTGCGATCTGCCCATGAAGCTGTACTTGCGGGAGTACAGCGCCTCATTTTCAGTTTTAGATGCCGTTTTCATAAAAAATTCCAGACTGGATCCCGCAGCCTGACTGCGGGAATTAGTGATTAGACGGTCAGTTTTCTGTATTTCAGATCAGAAGAGTGCTGACTGCTGTTTATATAGGGAGAATTCAGATCCTGTCCGCCTGGCATCTGGCTCTGACGTTCTGAGGTTTCTAAAAAACTGTCCGTCATGGTTTCTGTAAGTTTCTGCAGTGGCTCTCTTTTGGCAGCAATCTTTGAGTTATCCTCAGAAACTGCGCAATCTTTCAGATCTCCAATGTCGGCGCCGTTGAAAACATTGGTTACAAAATACTTGGCTCCCATCATGAAACCTACCACCAGCACGATGCCGACCATGGAGCGGAACAGCTTGCCGATTTCTCCGCCGTTGAAGATCAGGGTTGCTCCGCAGGCGGTAATGCCGATAATGGCGATCGCTGAAGCAATGGGGCCTGAAAAGGCGTTGCTGATATTTACAAGATAGGACTCAAAAGGCAGGGTGCCAGATGAGGTTACGCTGGCCTGAGCCTCTGAAAGAGAGCAGGCGGTAAGTGCGATGCCTAAAGTGAGCTTACAAGTAGTTTTATTCATACAATTTCCTTATTTATAAAGTGGTTACTAAAGGTTTTTTAAATAGATAATTGAGTCTATCTGTCTTTGTGGATAGGGTTTTAGAATAATCAGACAGTCGAGGGCGTCTTTTATCAGCGCAGAAAGATTCTTAGGCGCTTTCGGATGACGGCCTGCCATAAGTTCCAGGCGGTTTAAGGCCTCAGCTCTGTCGCCTGCATGCATGGTGGAAAGTCCGCCTTTGTGGCCGGTGCAGTAAATGTCGAGCATATCAAGGGCCTCCTGGCCTCTTATTTCTCCTACGACAAGTCTCTGCGGTCTAAGCCTGAGCGAGCTTCTGAGCAGCAAAGACATATCGGCATCTTTGGCTGTATAAAGACAGAGGTGATTTTTCATGGTAAGTTTTAATTCTTCGGTGTCCTCAATACTGATTACTCTCTCATCAGGAGAGGAC
>DMTG01000070.1 GCA_003477345.1 Succinivibrionaceae bacterium
TTAATTAGCGAACAATGTACTAGAAACACCTCTCCACGTAATCTGGAGAAAATATCAGGTATTTACTCCTATAGTTGATCTGTTTTTCAAACAGCTTATCGCATCTTTTGAAAAGGCAAATAAAGATCAGGCATAGCAGCTGCATCTTAACCATCCGCATCAGAAAAGCATCTCAGTCAGACTGAGTGATCTGCATTTCCTGCTTGAGCTTTTCAAGAAAGATACTGGCCTGAGGAGTAAGCGGACGGTTCTTCTTCCACATAAGTTTCAAAGAGGCTTTGGGAACACCACTTAAAGGTCTGAAGGTCAGCACCTCATCGTTATCCACGGAGATAAGCTTTCTGAAGGTTATACACACACCAAGCCCCTCCATTACAAACAGCGCACCGTTATATACCAGATTATAGGTAGCACTGATGTTAAGTTTCAGGTACCTTTCATTTGGAAACCATATGGGAAAAATACGCTCATAGACCTGTTTTGCAACAATCAGCGGTTCGGTTTCTATATCCATAAGACTGACAGTCTTCTTCATAGCAAGAGGATGACTCTTTTTCAGAAGAATTCCCCACTGATCAAGAAGAGGCAGCTCCAGAATATTGTATTTGCTGTCAGTAATATCATGCACTGTGAAAATCAGATCATCCAGGCCCTTATTCAGTCTCTCCATGACATCATTCGCATTGCCACTATGAAGGTGAGTGCAGATGTGAGTTCCTTCATTTCTCAACATCGCGATTATTCTGGCTATATAGCGAATAGAATCAGTTTCAGGACAGCCAATAAAAAGGTTACCACTAAGAGAGTTCTTTTTTTTAACAAATTCTTCTTTGGTTTTATCTACCAGGTTAAGGATATCTACAGCTCGATTAAAAAACAGAAGCCCCTCGTCAGTCAGTCTGATGTTGTAGTTGGTTCTGTGAAAAAGTTTTACCTTAAGTTCATACTCAAGATCTTTTAGCTGTCTGGACATGGTTGGCTGGGTTATGTGCAGGTTTTCGGCAGCCTTGGACATATTGCCGACTTTAGCCATCTCAACAAAATATCTTAAGACCCTATTTTCCATAACGCTACCCCTTATTCCCGAGCAATATTTACTCTTTTTAATATAACGCAGCTTAAGATCAGTTATTCATTTTTTTTAATTCTAATTATAGAAAATAAGTAATTGAATAATTAGGAGGATTACTTATACTCTCTAAAAAAGGGAGATAACATGAAAAATATCCTAATCATATCCTCCTCCTTAAGAGCGGGAAGCAACTCAGAAATGATTGCACTTGAGGTTCAAAGGGGGGCGGCAGAAGCATCAAACAAGGTTGAATTTGTTTCCTTAAAGGATAAGAAAATCAATTTCTGCCTGGGCTGTCTAAAATGCCAGAAAAAAGGAAAATGCATAATTGATGATGATATGAGAGAACTTACAGAAAAAATGTTCAATGCAGATACTGTAGTTTTCTCAACTCCAATCTACTATTACGAAATGTCAGGGCTTTTGAAAACATTTTTAGATCGCTGTAATCCTCTTTATATACAGGACTATAAATTCAGAGAGTTTTATCTGTTAACCGCCTCAGCAGAGAACACCGATACTGTTTATAAAAATGCGCAGAACGGAATTCAGGGCTTCGTGGACTGTTTTCCTAAAGCTAAATTTATGGGGGTGTTTTCTGGTGGTGGCTTAACCAATCCCAACGAAATCAAAACTCACGGAGAAATTTTAAGTAAGGCCTATGAATTTGGTAAAAAGATTTAATCAGGAGATAACCATGAAAGCATCCATGAAAAAACTAGCATTACTGCTTCCAGTTTGCCTCTTTTCTTTCTCTGTGATGGCAGCAGATCTCAGTCAGTATTCTGACGGAGAATCAGAGCTTACTCAGAACTACATCAAAGCCACCATGAATTCTTATTTTTCTGGTGCTAAGAAAAATAAATCTATACCGTTTAAGGCTGTTAGCGGGTGGGTACAAGAAAAGTGGCAGCAGAATACTCTTCCAATGGAAAAGCTGAACAGAAATCTGCATAAAAATGGCAGAGTAATTCTGCAGCTGCACGGTGGCGGTTATGTTTTAGGTTTAAACGATAACTACCGTAAATTTGCGCAGAAACAGGCTGATAGTATCAAAGCCGATACTGTATACATGTTTGATTACAGACATGCTCCTCAGCATACATACCCTGCAGCTTTAGAGGATGCAGTAATCGCTTATAAGAAGGTTCTTGCAGATGGTAATAATCCAGAGAATATTATTCTAATGGGCGACTCTGCAGGGGGAAATCTGGCTTTGGTTCTTGGAGTAAGACTCAGAGAACTTAATCTGCCCCAGCCTCGAGCAATGATACTGATGTCTCCATGGACTGCTATGAATGATGTGCCTTCTCACTTGAATAACCAGACCAAGGATGCTGTATTAGGAAAAAATACACCACTATTCCCTGAGATGTACAAGCTTTCATATGCAAAGGGATATAACTCTGCTGATCCAAAGCTGTCCCCTTTATACGCGGATTTATCAGGGCTTCCTCCTATGCTGATTCAGACAGGAAGCTACGAGCTGCTTTATTCAGACAGTGTTCTTCTGAATAAAGCTGCTGATAAAGCAGGCGTTAAGAACAAGTTAAGTGTTTACAATGGAATGCCTCACGATTTTATGCTGGTATTGCCAGAGCTTCCTCAAACCATCGCTGCCTTTGAGGAAATGGGAGCATTTGCTGACGAGATATTTGGTAGCAACTAATAGATTTCACCGGGGAATAACTTGATGAAAACAGTAAATTCTGTATTTAAAAAGACAGTTTGCTCTTTTGCTATTGCTTTAGTTTCTTTTTCAGCAGTTAGCGCAACACAAGGAACAGAAAATAAGATGATTAACAAAGTTACTCAGACAGCAGGTCGTGATGTTTTAGGAAAATTTGCTCCAGAATTTGCTCATTTCAATGATGATGTTTTATTTGGAGAAAACTGGAATAACCAGGATCTGAGCTTAAAAACCAGAAGTCTTATTACCGTTGTAGCGTTGGTTTCCTCAGGGATTACAGACAGTTCACTCAAATATCATCTGGAGAATGCCAAGAAAAACGGGGTTACTAAAAATGAAATTGCTGCGGCCATTACCCATATTGCTTTTTATGCAGGATGGCCTAAGGCTTGGGCTGCATTCAATTTAGCCAAAGATGTCTGGACCGATGGCAGAAATGAAAAAACAGAGCTGCCTCCAGAACTTTTAGAGCATCAGAGCAGAATGCTCTTCCCTGTAGGCAAGTTCAACGAAGCCTATGCCAAGTATTTTACCAAGAAGAGTTATCTTGCTCCAATCTCTACAGAACAGGTTGGCATCTACAATGTCACCTTTGAACCTGAATGCAGAAATAACTGGCATATTCACCATGCCAAAAAAGGTGGCGGGCAGATCCTGATTGGCGTTGCAGGTAAAGGCTTATATAAAGAAGAAGGAAAGGTGATAAAAGTCATCAACCCTGGAGATGTAATCAATATTCCGGCAAATGTTAAGCACTGGCATGGCGCTGCTCCTGATGGATATTTCTCACATCTTGCAGTTGAGGTACCAGGTGAAGAAACTTCTAACGAATGGCTAGAAGCGGTTTCCGACGAGGAATATAAAAGGGAACTGACAACACTTAAGTAACTTTATGTATGTATAAGCAGATGTCATCAGTGTACTTGATGTGAAATCGCTTTAAACAGAGAGGGGGATGCGGACAAAATCCTGGACCGTTTTTTTATGAATGAGACAACCTGTATTGTACAGGACTCATTCCCCCTAAGTTAAGTTTTATTCTTTCATTGTTGTACCAATATAGGTATTTATCTAAATAATTCTTAAATTTTTCAAGATCATAACCTTTAAAATCATGGTTATAGAAACATTCGTTCTTAATCCTTCCAAAAACTCCTTCACAGCCTGCATTATCAGGAGTGTTGCCTTTGTTGGACATAGATCTGATTAGTCCGTTTTTTTTTATAATTTTGAGCCATTCAGGTCATCTGTAATGACAGCCCCTGTCTGAATGGACAATAGTGGACTGGCAGTCTGCTTTTCTAATAGCGCATTCAAGAGTAGTATTGACAAGACTGGCAGAAGCTCTTTTTCCAATCTGCCAGGATATAATTTCGTCGTTATAACAGTCTCTGATTATTGAAAGATAAAGCTTTCCTGAAGCAATAGCAAACTCAGAGATATCGGTTAGCCACTTCTGGTTAGGCTTATCTGCAGTAAAGTCTCTATTTATAATGTTTTCAGCTGCTGTAGAAATTTCTCCTACGGTTAGTTTCAAAGAAGTTGCGACAAATTTGTGATCACCTCGTCATTGTTTTTTTTCTTTTCTTGGAAAATTGGGGTGCGGGGGGAGAAAACTTCTTTCCTTAGTTCTCAAACCGCTGTCCTCATAACTCTTTAGAGATGAATCTGCTCCATGGCTACACGTGAGGCCAGGCAGCCTTAGTGCCTTTGTATTCAGACTGTTTTACTGCCTTCTCTGTAGCTTTACGCTTTGAAGAAAAGCTCATGATTGATACAGATTCTGGCATCCTGTAATAGCTCTTCTTTCCAATCTCTGACTTGGCAATAATTGCATTTCTGTTATCCATAATCAGATTCCCCAGACCGTTATGGCAGTCGTTAGGAGTGATATAGTTTATGCCACTGTGAAGGTGCTCATTATTATACCAGTCATAGAACTTGTTAACCCATTCATGAGCGGTTTTGATATCACAGAAACATCTAGAAATAGGCACTGCATGACTATGTTTGAGCGTGGCAAAGGATGACTCCATAGCTGCATTGTCATTGCTATGCATTGGTCTGCTGTATGAGGCAGTAATTCCCAGGGACTCGAGCTTGGCCAGCATGTTCTGACCTTTCATTGGGCCGCCATTGTCAGAATGCAGCACAAGCCTGTCCTGAATAACTATATCGTTCGTCACGAGCTTCGTCAGGTGGCCGAAGATGGCAATATGCTCTCTGTCTAAAGATCTTTCCAGGAAACGGGCTGCAATGGTGTCTCTCTGCTCTGAATGAACCTCATAGTTAATCATTTTGCGACTGTAGAGATCCATGATTGCATACAAATATAAATATTCCCCGTCAATCTCTTTGTATAGATAGGTAATATCCCATACCTATATCTGATTGGGACCTGTTGCCTTAATTAAGCTTTTTCTTGTCCTTCCTATGATTCTGTGCACTTATACCTTATCTTTTTAATATCATGGCGAAATTCTAGTATGAGTACCATTAGCCAGAACAGGAATATTGCAGTCACGATATCATCACACATCTGACTTTCTGCGATATCCACTAGATCAAAAATATAACCTTGCTCTGTTGTTACAAATAGCATTGCCAGTTCCCATGTGAACAGAGAGAAGCGTTTATTCATAAGTGGAATCAGTTTGTTGTCTATGTCATAAAGAAGATTACGGACTCTCTTAAACTTGATGACAAGAGGTTTTATTACAAACAGCAGAACCCATATTATGATTTGAAGTAGCAGGTTGTACCAGATCATATCCTTCTTACAGATATCATTAGGAACACCGTTGAAATCATAATCAAAGAGAATCATATCAGGAATATCGTCCCAGTATATGGTGTAAGTGACAGTCTCAAAGATAAGAACAAAAATGGTAGCAATAATAGCCAGAATGGTTCTTGCACTTATGCCCTGTAGAGTGTTTCCACTGACAAGAAGTTTAGTAAACTGAATAATTGAGTTCATGATATTTTCTGTTCACTGAGAATCATTATGAGAATGATTAAATTATTGTAGCTTTAGCACGAAAATTCAAGAAAATACCTTCTCTATCATTGAATATTATGGCCAAATACTCTAATTGTGGTCAGATCACATTTTGCTATGACTGATTTATGAGCAAGGTGGATCTGAGTTATCGCTTTTCAATTCAGTAGCTGTTCTTTATCAAAAGGCGCTTATATTCCGCCCTTTAGGGCGTGGATATTAGGCGCCATACTAATCAGGTGTTTTTTGTTGTTCTATGTATTGTCTGATAATGGAAATAGGAGCACCTCCACAGGAAGAAGCAAAATAAGATGGACTCCACAGAGCCTTGCCCCATAGTGCTTTGGTAATAGAAGGGTATTGCCTTGAACGAATAATCCTTGAAGACATTCCTTTAAGTCTGAAGACTAGCTCTGCTATGGCAAGCTTAGGAGGGTATAAAACGAGGAGATGAACATGGTCTTCTTCCCCATCAAATTCGATTAAAGAAGCTTCTGGTTGACAACAAACAGTTTCAAAAATGACTTTAAGCTCAGTTAAAATTTGAGCGGTGAAGATTTTTCGACGATATTTGGTCACAAAGACTAGATGAACAAGCAGATTAAAAGTAGAATGTCTGGTGTGG
>DMTG01000242.1 GCA_003477345.1 Succinivibrionaceae bacterium
TCTTGCCGCAGGAACCGGTAAGAGAAACGATTCTGGCTTTAGACTGCTGGCGCACCAGCTGTCCGCACAGGCCTAAAAGCCGCAGGGTATCCTCACACATGACAACCGGTACATTAAGCTTAATTCCGAGATCGCGGCTCACACCGACGGCCGCCGCACCGTTTTTTACTGCGCTTTCAATAAAGTCATGCGCATCAAAGCGCTCGCCTTTGAGAGCTATAAACAAAGCCCCCTCACACTTGCGCGAGTCGGTTGCAACTTTAGTTACCGTAGCGTCGCTGCCAATAAGTCTTGCGCCGGCGGCCGCCGCCAGTTCTGATAGCTTAAAATCAATCACATTTAACTCCACAAAGTTCTGCGGCTATTTCTCTGTCTGAGAAATGAATAGTTCTGTCCTTGAAGATCTGATAGTCTTCATGTCCCTTGCCCGCAATCACCACGCAGTCGTCCTGGCCGGCCTTTTCAAAGGCGTATTCTATGGCTTTTCTGCGATCTTCTATCACGGTGATATTGCTGGCGTTGGCTACACCTAATTCCATATCCTTTAAGATGGCCTGCGGATCTTCGGTTCTTGGATTATCCGAAGTAAAGACGGCGTGATCTGCAAAGACACTGGCCTTGATAGCCATAATCGGGCGCTTGCCCTTGTCGCGATCTCCACCGCAGCCTAGCACGCACCAGATGCTGCCTTTTGGATGATGAATTCTGGCGCCTCTTAATACCTGCTCGACACCATCTGGGGTATGCGCATAGTCAACCACTACGCTAGGCCCCTCTTTGCCTTTAAAGATTTCCATACGGCCCTTTACCGGATTTATTTCCCGGCAGGTGCGCATGAGCTCAGAAAACGGCATATGCACTGACAAAAGAAGTCCGATGGCACAGGCCAGGTTCTCCACATTGAAGGCACCTAAAAGTCTTGACTTGAACTCTCCACTGCCGAAATTGCTGTCCACCTCAAAAGTGACGCCGTCACTTGAATAGTTAATGTCAGTTATGGAAACAAAGCGGCCTGCCACGAAATGAGTGGAGGAGTCGGCAAAGTAATTATGCGTACTGTAGGAGCAGCCGTCTCTGAATAACAAAGAAAAAGCCTTTCCTGTTTCATTGTCCACGTTGATAACGGTATGAGAGGCATCCACCATCGACAGGAATTTTTCTTTGGCATCGGCATAGTTTTTCATGGTGCCGTGGAAATCTAAGTGATCACGCGTTAAGTTGGTAAAGCCGCCGGCGACAAAACGGACATTGTCCACTCTGCCCTGTACTACGCCGATGGAGGAGACCTCCATGGCCACGTATTCAGCGCCGTCCTTTAACATCTGTGCTAGCGTACGCTGCAGCTGCAGAGCATCGAGCGTGGTATTGGCTGACTTGGTAAGATTTGGCAGAAAGCCGTTGCCCAGAGTGCCCAGCACTCCGCAGCGGTGTCCTAGCAGCGAGAGCCACTGAGCCACTACATTGGCAATCGTGCTCTTGCCGTTGGTACCGGTGACACCTATGACCTTGAGAGTTTCACTTGGATAATGGTAGAACCAGGAGGCCAGAAGGCCAAGGCCCATATCTTCGGGCATTTCAAAAACCGGAATGGAGAGCTTCTTTAAAACTTCAGAAGTCGGCATATTGCCAGCCTGACAGATAACAGCCATTGCCCCGTTGGCCTCGGCTTTTCTTACAAAGTCCACTCCGTTTACGAGAGTTCCCCGTAGAGCTACAAAAACGCAGGAAGGGCTGACAAGACGCGAATCGCCTTCTAAAAACTCGACCTCTTTATCTGAATATTCGTCCTTGTAACCTAAGAATTTTGCTATTTCATTTAATGTACGCATTTTTTATTCTACTTTTTGCCTCGTTAAATCTATTGAGGCGCTGTGTCTAACTTTATGGCGCTGCCTTTGCTGCCAAAACTAATCTTCTAGTTTTCTATCAGGCGGTACATTATACAACTGAAGTGCCCTGGACATCACTTCACTGAACGCAGGTCCTGAAACAGTGCCTCCGTAAAAGCCTCCCTCTCTTGGCGCCTTGACCACGACCACCATGGCAAAGCGCGGATTGCCGATAGGAGCAAAGCCTGCGAAAGTAGACATATAAAGACTGCTGTAGGTGCCGGAGGCGGCGATTTTGGCAGTACCGGTCTTGCCTGCAACCCGATAGCGGTTGATGGCGGCTTTTTTACCGGTACCTTCTGCAACTACTGATTCCATGGCATTCTGCATGCGCATCACGTGTCCCCGGTCTAAAACCTGATGCCCCTCATCAGGGGTTTTCAGCTTCAGGATGGACACCTGATGCTGAAGCCCGTCATTGGCCAGCGTGGCATAGGCTGAGGTCAGCTGCAGATTGGTTACGGAAATACCGTAGCCAAAGCCTAAGGTTGCCTTGTCGATTTCCGCCCAGAACGGACGGTTGCTGCGCAGGATGCCGCTGCTCTCGCCGGTAAGTCCCGAGGCGGTTCGGCTGCCGAAGCCGAACCGCTCTAAAAGATTCATGATCTTGTGCGGACCTATCTCCATGGAAATATGCGCCATACCGGTGTTGGAGGAGTATTTGATAATATCTAAAAGAGTGCCGCTGTCCATGGAATGGCTGTCTCTTACCAGCTTGCCGTCCACTTTGAACGGTCTGGTGTCAAAGACCTCTCTCCAGTTGACCGCGCCGTCTTCTAAAGCCGCCAGCGCCACAATCGGTTTTACAGTGGAACCCGGCTCAAAATTGTCAGTAACCGAAATATTTTTGGCCTTGGACGGATCAAACACACTGCGATCATTTGGGTCGAACGACGGATAGTTAGCCATGCACAGTATTTCACCGGTCTTGACGTCTATAAGCACCGCGCTGGCACAGTCAGCCTTGTGGAAGTTTACCGTTTTCTCAAGCTCGCTGTAGGCAAGCGACTGCAGTCTTTCATCGATGCTTAATATAAGATTGCCGCCAGGCGAGCTCTCTTTTACAGTACCGATGCTTTCAATCACATTGTTGTAGCGATCTTTGCGCATCTTGGTAACCGAGCCCTGAGCGGTAAGATAGCTGTTAAAGCTCTGCTCTACGCCGTAGATGCCGTTGCCCTGGCCATCCAGAATTCCTACAAGCGAGGCATTGACAAAGCCGGTTGGATAGGAGCGCTTGTAGCTGTCGCTTATGATGAAGCAGTCTTTGGCCAGCTTTTCAAGCTTTAAGGCCCTGTCAGGTTCTAACGCTTTGACAAGCGGCACACGGCGTCTTGAACTGTCTTTTAATTTTTCATATAGCCAGGAGGTTTCCACATTCAGAGTTTTGGCAATCTCCGCCATCACTTCTTTTTTGTCGTAGATACCGTACTCATGGAAACGCTGGGCATCGCCCTCAATGATTTTTACCGGAATGGAGATAGCCAGCAGGGTGCCGTTGCGATCGTAGATAGTGCCTCTTGGAGGCATGTAGTTATAGTTGCGCACGATGCGGTCATCGCCCGCTTTTATGAGCGGATCAGGATGCAGCACCTGAATCCACAGCAGTCTTGCGACCAGTGCGGATGTTGCCAGAAACAGCACTATCCATACCAGTCCCATACGGAAACGCGAAATACGGAAGGTGTTCTGATCTTCCCTGTTTTCAGAAAAAGCCATGATATAAAACGCTACCTGTCAAGCCGAAGTACAATCTCTTCGTCTGTTTTAGGAGATACCATGCCCAGGCGGGTTTCTGCCAGCATTCTTATCTTCGCATCTTCTGAGAGCACCTGGCGCTCTGAACACAGCGTCTGATACTCGTTCTGCAGCACTTCAACCTGAGAGGTCAGATCGTAATGCTTTGCAATCATGGTGCGGGTCTCCTGAGCCTGATAAATCTTAAAGAGCGCCAGAGCACAGGCGGTAAGTACCAGCACATAGGTAAAGGTATGTCTGATTATATCCAAAGCCACGCACGGCACCAGGCTCTGTACCTTTTCAGGAACATAGGCAAAGCCTGATCGGGTTGCAAACTTAGGAGTAAAAGACTCATCTATGGTAATAGTCTGAATGGTGACAGACTCGCTTTGAGCCTGATTTTCCATGTCAGGAGCACTGTCCACAGCAGACATGTCCTCCTGTCGCTCCTTTGTATTATCCTCGTCTGGTATATCAAAATCGTATTTTTCTGCTGTTGAATATTGCATATCAGTCTAACCTTGACAGCTTTGAGGCTGTTCTCAACGTGGCGCTTCTAGAACGCACATTAAGTTTCAATTCCTGAGGCCCCGCCTTGACAGGACCGCCCTCGCTCTCTAGTGTTGCTGTAGCTAAACGCAGTTTTTCAGATTCTTCAAAGGTGATAGGCAGCCCGTTTGGCACCTTCTGCCCCTGAGATCTTTCTTTTATAAAATTCTTTACTATTCTGTCTTCCAGCGAGTGGAAGGTAATAACGCACAGTCTGCCGTGAGGCGCTAGCACATCGACTGCGCCGCACAGTCCCTGCTCAAGCTCAGTAAGCTCGCGGTTAACTGCAATTCTCAGCGCCTGAAAGCAGCGGGTCGCCTTGTTCTTGTGCATATTTCTAGACGGCACGGTGCGATCAATAAGGCCGGCTAGTTCCAACGTAGTCGTAAACGGCTTTTTCTCACGCTCTCTTACAATTGCTCCGGCAATTTTCGAGGCAAAATTCTCCTCGCCGTAGACTTTGAAAATGCGCGAGAGCTCATCACGGCTGCTCTTATTGACAATATCTGCTGCACTCACCTGGTCTTCAGGATTCATTCTCATGTCCAGAGGACCATCCCGGTCAAAGGAAAAGCCTCTTTTAGCATCATCAATCTGAGGTGAGGAGACGCCGATATCCATCAGAATACCGTCTACTCTGCCGGTAATGTCTAAAGAGTCACAGACCTCCTTAAGCTCTGAAAAGGCTCTGTGAACTATACAAAAGCGGCCATCTTCAATCTCACCTGCTGCCTTGACGGCCTCCGGATCGCGGTCGAGTGCGTACAGACGACCCGAAGTCCCCAGTCTTTTTAAGATCTCTTTAGAATGCCCGCCTCTGCCGAAGGTGGCATCAAGGTAGATCCCGTCCTCCTTTATCGCAAGAGCAGCAAGGACTTCCTGCAGCAGAACTGGAACATGGTTAAAGCTCATATCAAAAAATTCCGTTTCAAACGGTCTTGAACCGTTAACTGACTTTTAGTCTTATTACAGTCTGAGTCCGTCAAACAATGGCTGCGAGGAAAGCGTCTTCATAGAGTCTTTAAGCAGCTGTTCATCAATTTCCTGCTGTTTCTCAAGATTTTCCTGAGACCAGAGTTCAAATTTATTATTAATACCGACCAGAAAAGCCTTTTTAGAAAGCCCCGCTTCATCACGAAGTTCCTGGGGGATCAGCACCCGTCCCTGTTTGTCTATGTCGCAGACTACCGCATTACCGATAAAGCGGCGCATGACCGTGCGGTACACAGGATCACGTAAGGTAGGCAGCGTGTTTAATACTTCCGCTACCCTGTCCCATTCGGAGGTCAGATAAACCCACAGGCATTTTTCAAACAGGCTTACGGTTATTACTAATTTTTCCTGCTCATCATCTTTAAGCAGCTTTCGATAGCGCACGGGCATAGAGAGTCTGCCCTTGTCATCAAGGGAGACTTCTGTGGTTCCACTGAAAAGCATACTATCGAACATGGCACTCTCAAACTGATGGTATTTTTCCACAAAATACCACTTTATTCCACATTAATGTGTGACTTTTATCTACATTAGCTATAAGAAAGGCTTATATATGCGAAAAATTAGCAGGTTAGCGGTTTTAAAAACATTAATTATTTCCGTCGATTTCAGAGCTAAGCTTACTCACAGATTTATCAGTGTATAATGCACATAAGCAAAATATATTGTCATTTGCATTTAACCTCAGACAGTACATAGGAAAATGATTGTGATAGCAAAAAGATCAGTTTTAAATCTTGCTGTATGCTCTGTTTTAGCTGCAGCCACTCTTTCATTAAATGCCTGCTCTTCATTAATGCCAAGCAGCCAGAGCATATATGAAAAGGCCGAAGGCATTGAGCCTTTTGGAAACCTGCAGAACTCTGTTACAGGCTATCAGGAGCTAGTAGACAGCGCCGACAGCGCTTCAAGATTTGATGCACTGATTCTGCTTGCAAGAAGCCAGATTGTAGCCAACAAGCTAAAAGATGCCGCCATCACTCTCAATGCCTTAGAGGCAGAGGCTCAGAGCCCTGTGCAGAAGAGCGAAAGCAGCATCGTCAGAGGCATGCTGCTCTCTAAGAGCCATCAGAGCGCACAGGCAGCAGCAGTTCTTGGGACCGTAGATTCTGGTATCCTGCCAAGACAGGCTGCCATCTACTACTACGTGCTCGCAGGCAACGTTCAGGAAAAGCTCTATTCTGAGAGCAAAAACAGCGAGCATCTGAAAAACGCCTTCTCCTCTAAGAAAAACGCTGTCGATCTGCTCTCAGGTCAGGACAGGATCCTGCTTACCGAGCAGTGTGTAAACCTGCTTTCAAGATTAAGCTCTGAAGATCTGGTAGCAACTTTAAACAGCACCATCGATGTTACTGAAAGAGGCTATATTGAATACGCCATCATCAGCAAATCCTCAGATGAGTCCATCCGTAGCGTTCTCTATGAGGATTTTCTTAAAAATCACCCGGAGCATCCGTGCGCTGCTCTCATAAAAGGCACAGCCCCGCAGCCTCAGGTATCACAGCCGGCTGCCGCTGCCGAGCAGAGTGACACCGCAAAAGCCCCGAGCCTGACTCTAAGCCAGGGACAGATCTTCTCAATTCGTGACGGCTCCAAGGTTGCCGTACTGCTGCCTCTTTCAGGCCGCTTTGCAAGAGAAATCGGCGAGCCTGCCAGACTTGGTATCATGTCAGCGCTTCAGGCCAGAGGCTCTCACCTCAAGGTCGCCTTCTATGACACCAATAAAGAAAGCATACAGGCAATTGCAGCCTCCCTTGAAAAAGACGGTACCGAGCTTATCATAGGACCGATTCTCAAACCGGAAGTTGCCGCTCTGAACGCAGCTTCTCTAAAAATCCCGTCCATTACCTTCAACCGCGCAGAAGGCAGCAAACCGCAGAACCAGTGGTTCTTCGATCTTGGACCTGACTATGAAGGAGCACTTGCTGCAAGCAAGATTGCAAAAGACGGCGGCAAAGCTCCGCTGGTTATCGCCTCAGGCTCTAAAAACTCTCAGAGAGCCATTCAGGCCTTCAGAGAAACCTCCGCTACCTTAGGCCACAACGCTCAGGTCTGCTCCTACAGCACCCCTGACAGCATCAGAATGTCTCTAGGCAGCTGCGATCTTACTAGTGCCGATGCCGTCTACATCAGCGCTCCTATCAAGGAGGCCATCAGTGTAAAGGCCATGCTGCCTGCCGCTGCCAAGGTATAC
>DMTG01000145.1 GCA_003477345.1 Succinivibrionaceae bacterium
GTCCATCATGCCTGCGCCGGTAGCATCGCGCAGTTCTTTGACCATAGCAGCAGTTACATTGGCCATTATTAAATCCTCAATTAAAAAAAAGCCGGAAAGAACCGGCCTTACATACTCGACAACTGCATAGCACTGCTATGCAGCACAAAACGGGAAAAATCCCTTAAGCAGCTTTTAAGACTGATTATTCAGCCTTAGCTTCGGTGGCCTCTTCCTTAGCTTCTGCCTGAGCCTTGGCTTCGTTTTCTTCACGAACCATGTCAGCACGAGCAGCATTGATTGACTCTACTGCGCCCTTCAGGTAAAGCTCAACAGCGCGGATTGCGTCGTCGTTGCCAGGAATTACATAGTTAACGCCATCAGGATTTGAGTTGGTATCAACAACTGCAACTACAGGAATGCCAAGGTTGTTGGCTTCTTTGATTGCAATGTGCTCAACATCAGCATCGATAACGAATAATGCATCAGGTAAACCGCCCATATCCTTGATACCGCCTAAAGAACGGTTTAACTTATCAAGTTCACGGGTGCGAAGCAGAGCTTCTTTCTTGGTCAGCTTGTCAAAAGTGCCGTCCTGGCTCTGGGTCTCCAGTTCCTTAAGACGCTTGATTGACTGACGTACAGTCTTCCAGTTGGTAAGCATGCCGCCTAACCAGCGGTGATCAACATAGTACTGACCGCAGGCGCTTGCAGCTTCTGCAACTTTATCGCAGGCAGCACGCTTGGTGCCTACGAACAGGACCTTACCCTTGTGGGCAACGGTGTTGCTTAAGAAATTAAGGGCATCTTCGTAGCACTGAACAGTCTTCTCAAGATTGATGATATGAATTCCGTTGCGAGCACCAAAAATATACTGTTTCATTTTTGGATTCCAGTAACGGGTCTGGTGACCGAAGTGTACGCCTGCCTGAAGCATATCGCGCATGGTGATGGTAGACATCAGATATTTCCTCTTATAAAGGGTTAAGCCTCCACTGTTTCGCTTATCCGACCTCAGAAGGCACCCAGGATTAAGCGTTGCTAAACAGTGTGTGTTTTACAAATAAAAAAATAGTTTCCTTAAAAGTACGCAAGGTACAAAAAAGGCATTACATTCTATCACGGATCCTCTTTAGGAAAAAGGAAGACGACAAATAATTTTTTTTAAATTATTTTCAGTAAATTAACCTGTATTATGAGTCTTAGTTAGTCAAAGCTAACAAACTTTCTCATATATTGGACAGTTATGGCTTTATAATATACGGCATTAATCAGAATAAACTTTGGGACTCAATAAATAATGGAAATCTCCTTAAAATCACCCTCAGAAATAGAAAAAATGCGTGTGGCAGGAAAACTGGCCGCCGAAGTGCTGGAAATGATTGAGCCCTTCGTCGTTCCAGGAGTTACTACCGAGGAGCTGGATGACCGTATGCTCAGCTATATTGAAAATGAGCAGCACGCAATTTCAGCCTGCCTAGGCTATGAAGGCTATCCGAAGGCCACCTGCATCAGCATAAATGAAGTGGTCTGCCATGGCATTCCTGGCAAACAGAAACTGCATGCCGGCGATATCGTCAATATCGATGTAACGGTAATTAAAGACAAGTACTACGGCGATACTTCCAGAATGTTCATCGTGGGCGGCCATACCTCTCCTAGAAACGCTCAGCTGTGCCAGTGCTCACAGGAAGCTATGTATGCGGCCATTAAAACCGTGCGTCCGGGCTCTAATCTTGCGGATATCGGTGCTGCCATTCAGAAGGTTGCCGACAAATATCATTTTTCTATCGTAAGAGACTACTGCGGCCACGGCGTCGGCAGCGGTTTCCACGAAGATCCTCAGGTGCTGCATTATAAAAACAACTTCAACCTGCTGCTTGAAGCTGGCATGACCTTCACCATTGAGCCTATGATCAATGCAGGAACCTGGAAGGTGAAAGTCAACCGCAAGGACGGCTGGACTGCCACCACTGCAGATCACATGCCTTCTGCCCAGTACGAGCACACCCTGCTGGTTACCCCTACCGGTGTTGAAGTTCTGACACTGCGCAAGGATGAAGACTTCCCGCGCTTCATCAATCACGAATAAGCACATGTCCATTCAGGCAGTCCTCCCTGTATAGAGGACTGCAACTTCTGCCTAATCTTATAACTTCTTCCCAAAAGCACAGATCCGTTTTGGAGAGCTCTGCACTTTTTCTGCGGTAGGTGCCCCTTTGTATTTTTTTATTCTCGCAAAAACCTTACAATTGAAAAGTACGTTCTGATTATGGTCATATAGACAGGGATTGCTGATGTTTGAATCGATAACCGTGCCCAGAAAACTTAAAGATGGAATTCCTGAGGCAGATCATCCTTTTGTTGAAAACTGGAGGACCTATGATCTGTCAGATAAAGAACTTTTAAAAAAGGCACGCTCCCTTATACAGAGACATCAGGAATACCTTGCAGAACTCTACAAAGAAGGCTATAAAATCCCTGCCCTTCTGGAAACCCACAAGAACTTTCTGGACAAGCACCTGACCTTTGTCTATGAGAACCTCGGTCTTGATCAGTATTCTTCCCTTGCTCTGATAGCCGTGGGCGGCTACGGCAGAGGCGAAATGTTTCCAGCCTCCGATGTCGATATCATGGTCGCCTGCAACAATGAGGACATTCCGGAAGAGGTCTCAGCAAAAATTGAAACCTTCATTTCCACTCTCTGGGATCTGAAACTCGATCTGGGACCTACTGTAAGAACCATAAACGAGGCCATATTAGCTGCGCGCTCAGATATAACCATCGAGACCAATCTGCTCGAATCCAGATTCATAACAGGCTCGAGCGCAGTCTACTCCCAGCTGATAAGCGCTATCAGAATCGATTCCTTCTGGACCAGTGACAAATTCTTCAATGAAAAAATCACTGAACTTGAGGAAAGACATCACCAGTACAAGGATACCGCCTACTCTATTGAACCTGACGTAAAAAATAATCCCGGCGGACTTAGAGATCTGCAGGTTGTACAGTGGATTGCCAACCGCTACTTCGATGTTCACAGCGCTGAAGGCATGTTCAAAGCCGGTCTTATGACCAAAGAAGAATATGACGAGTATATAGAGTGCACCACCTTTTTAATGGAAGTGCGCTTTGCGCTTCAGTGTCTGATCACAGGCAACCGGCTGACTCTCGATGTGCAGAAGTCTCTGGCCTCAATTCTAGGCTATGGAGACAGCGGCAATAAGCCTGTCGAGAATATGATGAAGGAACTCTTCAGAACCTTCAGAAGAGTGCGCGAGCTCTACCAGATCATTATGCAGATAGAAAGATACATGATAAGAGGCAGAGTCATCGCCACCGCCGAGCCGGTGGAATTCCTCGACAGCTTCTTTGTGAAGAGAGGAAATCTGATAGACGTAATCGATCCCTATCTTTTCACCAACGATCCCAAAAAGATGATCGAAATGTTCGGCGTAATTGCCAAACATCCTGACATTACCGGACTTCATTACAACTGCATCCGAGTTTTAAGAGAGAGCCGCCGCAAGCTGAGCTCTCACCTGTATCAGAACGCTGACTGCCGAAATGCCTTCAAAAATCTCCTGAAGGCCCATCACTGTCTCAAGAAAGTCTGGCATCTTATGCATGAGAGCAGACTGCTTGCCTCCTATATGCCGCAGTGGGAGCACATCGAAGGCCTGACCCAGTTTGACATGTTCCATACCTTCAGTGTGGATGAACATATCATAAGAGTGCTGACCAATATCGAGGTCCTCTCGCAGAGCCGCGAGCCTGAGCACGCCTTCTTTCATAACGTCATCAAGCAGATTTCAGAGCCGCTGCTGTTAAATACCGCAGCCTTCCTGCACGATATTGCCAAGGGCAGAAACGGACATCACGCAGAGGAAGGCGCTAAAGAGGCCCTGAGCTTCTGCAATATACATGATTACTCCAACTACGAAACCGAGCTTGTCTCCTGGCTTGTGGCCCATCATCTGGACTTTTCCTCCACCGCCATGCGCAGAGACATAACCGATCCGGAGGAAATCAACAATTTTGCCAACCTCGTAAAGGATGAAGAGCATCTTAATATGCTCTACTGCCTTACTGTTGCAGATATCGCTGCCACCAATGAGCATGAATGGAATTCCTGGAAGGACAATATCTTCAGACAGCTTTACATGTACACCTCTCAGGCGCTGCACGGCAGCTATCAGGGACAGAAGTCTCAGATGCTGCAGGCTCAGGAGAATATTCAGGTCGCGGTAGAAATAACCAAAGATGTCAGAAAGTCAGATCTCCTGCGCCATTTTGCTCAGCTGCCTACCGAGTACTTTATCCATTACTCGCCAACAGAAATCGGCTGGCATGCCCGCAACATCATGCGCTTCAAAAAACCAGAGGCTCCGCTGATTCTGTTTAACCAGATGGAAAAAATAGGTACCGAACTATTAATCTACTATCGTAATTTCTCACCTATGTTTTTTGGTCAGGTGGTTTACGCTATGGCAATGAAGCAGCTGAATCTGTTCAGTGCCCAGCTGTTTCTGACTCATGACAACCACACCATCTGCACCATAAAATTCCAGAACCGTAAAGGTCAGCCGCTCGACAATGATCGTCTGCATACCATTAGAATGGCTATTCTTGACAGTCTGCAGAAGACTCCTGACATAGAATCCATCAAGAACATCAAGAGCAAAATCTTCTCTGTGCCTACCAAAATCAACTTTTTAAAGGAAAGTCAGACCAAGCGCAGCAATCTTGAAATCACCACTCTAGATACCCCGGGTCTTTTAGCCAGAATTGGAATTACCTTAGGAAAATGTCAGTGCCTGATTTCAGCCGCCCGCGTTACGACCTCTGGTGAAAGAGCAGATGACTTCTTTTCAGTTACAGATATCGACGGTCTGCCGCTTGATGACAGCAAACAGCAGGAACTCAGCTCTGCACTCCTGGAGGCTCTGGCCTGATAAGGTAAGTGAGCATAGACTTTTTTAAACGCTAAAAGCAGATTAGGAAGAATATCTGTTCACGCGGATGCTTTTGAGATTGGACTGATGCGCAAGCAGGTTCTCCTGGGTAAGAGCCAGCTTGTTATTCTCTATAAAGTCAATTTCTGTAAGGAATTCTTCTGAAAAGTCTTTATTGGCTTTGAGGTTTTTGAGATATTTCTGCTGCTGTGCGTACTCCCGATCCTTGTTTAAGCTGACTACTTCGTCAGACAGGCTGTCTCTGTCAGGGACAATCAGTTCAAGCGGGCACAGCTTATGATACTCGTCGGCAATCCTCATCCCGGCAGCATCATAGTCAAAATATCCTGCTGTTCTGACATCAGCTCCAAGACTGCTGATAAATTCCTTTACCAGTCTTATGTTTTCACCATGTCCCCGGTAAAGAATGAGAGCCTCAGCATAAGGCGCGGGCAGAAGACCGGCAAGCTCCCAGGCATGAGTCAGCATCGCTCCGTTTTCAACCAGTACTACACAGCTTATCCTTGAGATATCGAGTGTCTCCTGTCTGCAGGAAAATATTCCTCCTGAGGGCACCTGAAAGCTGCTGCCGTCTAAGAGAGGAATTCGCCCTTTGCCAGCAAAATTCAGAAAGCTTTCAAATACTCCCTGCTTTGCCAGTTTTTCATCGGAATTATTTCTGGCGGTATCTACCCGGTCATCTGCCGGTGATACCTCAACTGTTGAAAGCTGCTGTCTGTAAAAGTTTTCTATATTGCGGTAATCAGCATAAGAGAGCTTGAGTTTATTGCCAGATATTATTTCAAAACTGCCAATTTCTCTTAGCATAGTTTTAACAAAAGCTTTTCTGGCATCGACTATGGGCTCTTTTCTATCAAGAAAGCTCTTAAGTGCCTTAAGCTGATTTCTGTTCATAACCTAGCCTTTCAGCTTTGAGAAAATAACGTCGGAAACCAGAATGGTACCGTTATACGGATCGTTGGTTACCTCGACCTCTCTGCAGATCACGCTGGACCTTTTTGCCAGCACATTATTCCATTTGCTGATAACTAAAAGCAGCCAGTTTTCATAGGAGCATTCTGGCTTAATTTTCTGATAGCACGCAAGCGCGGAAACATCTTCTTTATACTCGTCTGAAAGCACCAGCTGGAACATATAGTCAATAGCGGTCTCTACCGGATCAAGCTCAACCTCATAGGTCTCACCGCGCTGATCTTCAACCTCAGTAGGCTCGCTCTCCGGTGCTCTGCTCTCATCCTTATTCTTATAACGCCTGATAGTATCAGCAACAAACTTTATAAGCGCGCTCTGCCTGTTTGGATCGGCAGTATGCATATCAGGATAGCCAAGGGTTGCAAAGTGCTGAGCACAGCAGAGCTTGGCAGGTACCTTTACCGCTACAAGCTGCGGAGCATATCTTGGATTGTCGTGATAGCGCTCGGCAAAGCAGTCAATAATGCGGTTACGGCGCTCAATGAGCTTGCTGTCAGACAGCAGCTTGTCCAGTCTCTGCTCAAAGAGCACATTGATATACTGCAGATCGTCAAGCCCTGCTACAATGCTCTGCCCCAGCCCCTTTACCAGAATTTTCTTTAAGTCGCTGCTGCTGCCGGTAAGATCGTTGAGATGTTCAGCCGTAAGACTCTTAAAGATTTCATTAATCTTGCCCAGCTCTGTAGTGCAGCGGTTTATTTCATAGATGCGCTGATCAATATCCTTTGAGTAGGACATTGGACCTGATACAAAATAGCGATAGGTATAGATGACCAGAGTGAGCGTATCCACAAGATCGCTTGCGATCTCACGAATAGCCAGCAGAGTATCCTGAAGATTGCCTTTTGCCTTGCCGCGCATCAGTTCATGATAGCGGCTGACATACTCTTCCATCTCTTCAATCATGCCGGCTATCGCGCCATGCTGTTCACGGAAACGCTGATGACCTTCCAGGAACATGATGAAATCACGCACCTTGAGGTTGAGCCTTACACCGAAGTCATCGTCTAGTTCGGAGATGAGCTTCTGCTTGCGTAAACCTGCTATCAGATTTTCATTGCTGCCCGTGTACGCAATCTGTCCGTTGCTTTCAACGCAGGCTTCTGCCAGAAAATCATAGTTGTCGTATATGAGGCCGACAGCCGCTTTCGCGTCGAATTTACCTCCCGCCATCAGAACAACTCCAGCTGAACCGCGTTTTCCATGCTGGTCTGCGCGCTGTCTGTCTCTATGTTCATACTTTCTGCCTGCGCAATAAACTCCAGCATGTCATACAGTAAGGACCATTTTGCGGTAGCCTTGAAGACAATATTGTCCTCATTGAGAGGCACCAGATAGCCGCTGTCCGTCAGAAACTTGAATACCGATTTCAGAGTATTCACGAGCGTAGCCGAATTCTGACCCTTGCCGAAGGCTTCGGCAATTTCATAGAGTTTGCGGCGGTTGTTCTCAGACACCTCAACAGCGCTCAGCAGATTCTGAAATCGAAGCGTCTCTCCATAGCACAGAGGCGCTGCGTTTTCCTGATTGTTGTCTCTTGCAAAAACCAGAAACTGCACCAGTCCGCGCATGATCTGAGAACTCTCTTTGATGAACGCTCTTACGCTGCGCTGCACTTCGCCATCTGAAAAATTGCTGACCACGCAGTAATAGCCGTTGCCGTCGCTGGTCTGCTGAACTTTTCTGCCAATGAGTCTTAAATAGTTGTTTACCTTGTCAAGGTTGCTTTCTACGATATCTTCTCTGCCGGTAATGTAGCGGTAAAGTTCCGGCTCTGAATATTCACAGATCACCTTGTCGTTTAAGAGCGCCTCTACGCACAGCTGAAATTTTTCTGCCATTTTATTTTCCTTATACAAGTGCCTGCTCAGGATCACCTATGGTGGCCTTCTTGCCGTCCAGCAGCGG
>DMTG01000213.1 GCA_003477345.1 Succinivibrionaceae bacterium
AGAAAGAAGATGAAAAAGAAAAAGCAAAGCACATTTTTAGCCTGGCTGGTTAGAATGTCGCTGATAAGACGCTGGGCTCTCATGCTCTGCTTCAGACATGAAAACGTTTCTGAGCATTCCCATCAGACTGCTGTAATCGCCCACATGCTGGCCGTTATCAAAAACCGCCTCTTTGGCGGCAATGTCAACGCTGACAAAATCGCCACCCTTGCCATCTATCATGAAGTATCAGAATCAAAGCTTCAGGATCTGAACTCCAGAACCAAATATCAGAATCCTGATTTCACCAGGCAGTACAAAAAGCTTGAAAATATTGCCGAGCTTGAGTGCCTCCATACCCTGCCGGATGAATTAAGAGAAGATTTCAAGAAGATTATCATTCACGACAATATTGATCCTGATTACCAGAAAATAGTAAAAGCTGCGGACATTCTGTCTGCCTACATAAAGGCTAATGACGAACTGCGCTTTAACAATCAGGAGTTTCTGCATGTAAAGGCCGGTCTTGAACCTAGAATCGCCGAATTATGCAAAACCATGCCTGAAGTAAAATATTTCATGGACACCTTTGTTGAATGCTGCTGGGCGACAGTGGATCAGCTCACGGGTATTGACAATAACAGCAGCGAGCAGGAAAACAGCTGAAATTTCGCTGTTTGCAGAACAAGGTGAGTTTATAAATAAAGAAAATCTAAAAATTAGCCTAGACTGATATTTTTTGATATTCTATGCTTGGAAGTTTTTATATTTTTACATTTAATCAATGATTTTAAAGGAAAACCGTGTCAGACAAAAGCATTCTATTTCTTACTGATGCGCAGGGCAGAAAAACTCATGCGGTAATGCCGATTGAGACCTATAATGCCTTAATTGAATTAAAAAAAATGTTCTCAAATGCCGCCCCGCTGACAGAACATGAACTGTATTCACTCAGCATAAAAAATGTAAAAGCAACCGGGTACCCGGACGGAACCCGAAGCAAGCCGCGCTTCATTATTGTAAAGGGATCACAGGCGGTGCTCGAGACAGTAGGCTCGCTGCCTGAACATATAAAGAACTATCGCGAAAATCTCTTAGGCAACGGTATCTTAACCTTAGACGCTGAGCATAACTGTTTTAGTTTCAGTACCGATATTGAAGTCAAAAGTCCCAGCTTTGCCGCAGCCATAATCTCCGGCAATGTTCGCAACGGATTAGACGTATGGCTTAACCGGGAAGGATTTTCTTTAAAGGAATCTGGTTTCGGTAAAAAGCTCAGGAAAAAATAATAGGATTTAACTAATGGATCAGAATTCAAAATCCACCCGGAAATATTCAGGAACCTCTCGAGACAGAAAGCCGCGTCCACAAAGAGAAGGCTTTTCTCGCGGACATAACAGCAATGTGTCTTCAGATTTCAAAAAGGCCCAGAAGCCTGGCTTTAAATACAGCGCAGTCAAGAAACCGCGCAACTCAAGAGAAGAAGCTTCTTTTGAGCGCGAAGAGCAGCATGAGTTAAGAGTAAGAGGCAAAGGGTTTTCTTCATTCCAGCTGCGTCTGGTTAACTCAATTCTTAACGACACCATTGTCAATCATAAGGCGCTTGATAAGTCCTATGCCTACTGGTTTGGCAAGGTAAAAATTCCGTCCGTCGAACAGGGATTTCTGATAAAACAGATAAACTCCATGTTCAGAAGACTGTCTTTTTACGCCTTTGCTGCAGGCTTAAAGCGCCCTTCTGATTTTGAGCGCCATGTAAGCAGACTTACCTTTGTTTACTGCGCAGATAAAGACTGGCCGCTGCCTGAGCTGGATGTCAACGAAGGCATTGATCGCCGCAGCGTTATCAAACGCATAGGAGAGGCCAGGAACAGCGAACTGTTAAATCAGGGCTGCCCTGTCTGGCTGAACGAGCTATGCCAGAAAGAACTGGGAGAAGAACGCTGGGCTCAGGAGCGCAAAGCCTTGTCAGAAGAGCCTCGCCGCTACATAAGAACCAATACCTTAAAATGCACCAGAGACGAGCTGGCCTCAAAGCTCAAGGAAGAAGGCGTGGTCACCCGCAGCGTCAAGGATGCACCTTTGGCTTTAGAAGTAACCTCAAACGCCGCCCTGTTCAGAACCAGTGCCTTTAAAAACGGTCTGTTTGAACAGCAGGATGCAGGCTCACAGGCCATAGCCGAGTTTGTCGGCGTAAAACCTGGTATGAGAGTTATTGATTCCTGTGCAGGCGCCGGAGGAAAGACTCTGCAGCTGGCTGCCTATATGCAGAGCAAAGGAACCATAATCGCTCTGGATACAGAGCAGTGGAAACTCGACGAGCTCAAAAAGCGCGCCAGAAGAGCCGGTGTTTCTAACATTGAGCCTAGGCATATTGAATCTAGCAAGGTCATCAAGCGCCTTTATGATCATGCTGACGCGGTGCTTATTGATGCTCCATGCTCCGGTACCGGAGTTATCAGAAGAATGCCAGACTCCAAATGGAGAGACGGCCGCGAGAGATTAAACGAGATCAGAAATATCCAGAAAGATATTCTGTCAAGATATCCTCTGATGGCAAAAGTAGGCGGAACTGTAGTTTACTCAACCTGCTCTATTCTGCCTTCTGAGAACCATGAACAGATTGCCGCTTTTCTTGAGACCTGCGATGGCGCATTTGAGCTTGTAGAAGAGAAAACCCTCTATCCGTCTGACGGTTTCGACGGCTTCTATATGGCCAGGCTGAAGCGTGTGAAATAGTATTCATCTTTTATATAGCGACAAAAAAAGCATCTGTAATACTAAGATTAACAGATGCTTTTATTTTGTCTTACTAAATCTTATTACTTGCCAGAGCGTGCCTTGGCGTCTTCAATTGAGAGCTTGGCTGCAGTAGCTTTAAGTCCTTCCATATCCAGGTTGGCAATATCCTTGAATTCCTGATCGGTATATGGAAGCTGCTGAACGAAGTATTTCTCGTAACCTGCATAGTCTTCTGGTGAAGATACATACAGATATGGGAAGTTGATATCTTCAAACTTGCCTTCGAAATCCTTGTAGTTGCCCTTTACTGCATTGTAGACAGTGTAGAAGGCAAACAGAGGATCACAGTAGTGACCGCCTGACTCACCGGCCATAGAGCCGTTCTTCAGACGCTCGCCTAAATCAGGCAGGAAGTCTGTGGAAACAATCTTGATCTTGCCGGTCTTGCCTGCACGCTCAACTGCTGCGATAGCGCCCTGTAAAGGATCACCGCCGCCGCCTGCCGGGATCAGA
>DMTG01000159.1 GCA_003477345.1 Succinivibrionaceae bacterium
TTTTCGGGCACAATTTGGTAAAAACCAAATACAAAACATCGGCAAGCTGACAGAATTCTGCATCATTAATAAAAAACAAAAATACAAAATCCGCTCATTATCTGACAGTTTTGTAGTATAATGTCGCCGCTTCACTGTATGTAAGGATAATTTTATTTAATTTTTTGATTTTTTATGGCAAAAGAAGAAAGTATTGAAATGCAGGGCACAGTTATTGAAACCCTGCCAAACACTATGTTCAGAGTACAGCTTGAAAACGGTCATGAGATCATGGCTCATATTTCAGGCAAAATGCGTAAGAACTATATTCGTATTCTCACCGGCGACAAAGTAACCGTTCAGATCACTCCATACGATTTATCCAAGGGAAGAATTACCTTCCGCGCACGTTAAAATTTCTTATAAGCAATAAAAATTGCTGCACCTTTTATATAAGGTGCAGTGTACTTTTATTGCCTCAATAAATTGTATCTACTGTAATGAAATCTTCAGAACAATTTTTTCGCTACGGTTTATTTTTTCTGTCTGTAGTTATAAACGCCATCGGTATCGGCGCAATTACCGTTGCCAGAATAGGTACTACACCAATATCGTCGCCTAATTACGTGTTTTCACTGCACACGCCTTTGACTCTCGGCTACACCACCATGATTTTCAATGCACTGCTGATTTTCTTAGAGTGCCTGTTAATCGGATTTTCGGAGCTAAAAAAACACAAAACCGCCCTGCTGATGCAGATACCCATTCTTTGAAGTTCTAGTTACATTTCAAAAATAAATTTTAGGAAGTCCTGAAAAAAAGGGACTTCCTTTATTTTTTGTGTTATTATAGTTACATACTTTTATGTAACTATATAGGTGCAATTATGGCTGTGGTTGATGCTCCTGAACTTCCTCCTCTACTGTTCAACAGAAACGGTAAATATACTTATGTCTGCTCTTATGAGAATGCCTGGGACTCTGAACGACATATGTCTGTCAGAGTTAAGGGAAAGACCTATACAGTAGGTAAGATTATTGGCGGTGAACTGACCGGGACTATCGAATGGACTGAGGATTTTTTGAATCAGTATCCAATCCTTGAGACCTTAAAGACAACCAGAGTGGTAGATAAGCTAAAATCAAAAGGAAAACTTACACGCTATAAGCTTGAATTCTCGCAGGCCGAGGATATGGATGAAAACTCTTTATTCATAAGGAAGGCTTCCTCTCTTAAGGTTCTTCATGCAGGAGCAACCTGGCTTTTAGACCAGATTGTTGCTTCAACTCCTCTGTCAAAAGCGCTGGGCAGAGCCTTTGACAAGTATTACGGAGCTAAGAAGCTTCTGTCTCTGGCTTATTTCAAAACTATAGAGCCTGATAAGGGAATGTACCTTTATGAGGACTTTGCTTCCTGTACCAGGCTACCTTATCACAGACCACTGGGTATAAGCGGCATCACCAGATTTCTACAGCACATTGATCAGGACAGGATTGATGTTTTTCTAAAAAAGCTGAATGAATGCTGTATTGAGGAAGAGGATAAGAATAAGGAAAATGTCTACTACGCTCTGGACTCAACCTCTATCTCAACCTGCTCTGACAACCTTGATTTCGCTGAATGGGGACACAACAAAGATGGAGACCAGCTAAAGCAGATAAACATCGTAATGCTTGTAAATCAGCAGACAGGTTGTCCTCTGTATTACAGACACTATGCTGGCTCTACACCAGATGTCTCTACCTTTAACCATCTGCTCAAGGAATATGCAAGGATGGGCTTAAACCGCAGAGCAATTCTGGTTGCAGACAAAGGTTATGGCTCAGTCAAAAATATACATAAACTCTATCAGGATAATCAGAGCTTTATCCTCAATATGAAGCTCTCCTTCGGAATCTGTAAGAATCTGATTGCAAAGAATCTGTCCTATCTGCTTGATGACTGCAGCTATAATCGAAAACTTGGACAGAATGTTCTGACCGAAGAGATTGACTGGAGTTATCCTGGTAACTTCAACAGGGACTCTGCAAGATGTAAACGTGAGAAAGGCAGAATGTTTATTCATATCTACCTCGACCATGAAATCAGAAATGATGCTGAAGATAAATTCCGTGCAAGAGTAGCTGAGCTTCTGGATAAGCAGAAGTCAGAAACAGAGACTCTTACTCAGGAGGAAAAGGACTTCCTCTCAACCTATGTTACTGAAGACTCAAATGGCAGAAAGGTAATCAATAATACCCAAAAATTCGAATACATGCTGTGTAAAGGTATCAGAGTTCTGCTGTCTGACTTTATAAGTGATCCGGTTGAAGCTTCCCGTGCCTATACAGAACGTAATGAGGTTGAGGAGAGTTTCAGAAAGCTCAAGGATTTCACTGGAGCAAGACGATTACACGTATCCTCATCAAAAAACCTTTCAGGAAAAATCTTTGTACACTTCCTGTCCTGCAGTATTCTCTGCATGTTAAGACATCGTATTCATTCAGCTGAAGCTAAAGGCATCAAGCTTCCATTTGATTCTGTACCAAAGATGCTGGCAGCGTTATCAAATATTACTCAGACAATATTCCCCGATGGTGGTTACTTCTCTGAGATAGTTGGAAAGAAGAAAGAACTACTTGAAGGACTGGAAATTCCTTTCCCAGAGGCAGAGATGGATATCGAGTATGAGGAAGATATTGCTGCGGAAGCAGAAGAAAATCTAGATTAAACACATAACAAAATCCCCAGCATGTGCTGAGGATTTATTGCCTTTCCCATAGTTACACAAAAATGTGCAAAGAATGGGTTTTTAGGTCTTAAAGGTTCTGCCGGCTTTTGACAGAACCATTCACATAGATTCCTATCTGTGTTTTTTAGGAACCCTGTTTACCTCGGTGGTGGAAATTTTCAGGGAGCTCATGCTAAGCATCAGTGCTATCATAGATATCAGAGTTATCAGTATCAGTGCCATCATACGCGGCCTCCTCATCTTCTTGTGTTGTATTAGCTGTTTCCAGAAGGTCGACGTCTGCGGTAGTTACAGTGTCGTCCTCTTCAAGAACGCTGGTCCCTTTTAACTGGGACAGTTTGTATAAAAGTTCTTCCTTGGTTGCAGTGTAGGTATAAGCCTTTTCAAAAACGCTGTTTATATCCTGCACTTTTCCTTTTTTAATCGGGTTTCTGAGCAGCGCCAGTGCCTCTTCACTTATAGTTACGCTGTCCTCACTGCTTTCCTGTTCAGTTTCTGTTTCTGCTGTATCCTCACTTGCTGCAGTATTTTTTGCTGCGCTAATGGATGCTCCATAGCCTGAATCTGTTACACTGCTTACTGAGACATAATCTGCCTGTCCTATATTTTCAGAAAATTTATCAGTACTCTTTTATCGGTTGCAGCAGTAACGCGCTTTAAATTAAAAGTTTCTTTTAAATCAGCAACAAGTAAAATTAATACTGTTTAATCAGCACCACGCACTTCTCTGAGAATTTCTTTATTTCGTTAAGATTTTTCTCTTCGATCTGTACCTTGTTGGCCTTGGCCTGATTGAGCTGGGCGATTATCTCGTCAAGTCCCTTGTTGTTGGTGCAGTTTTCCTTGTTTACTTCCGGTATCTCTATCTTGGCTATCGGCAGAGCATTCTCGTTGGCAGATATGCTGTGATACGAAGAAAAAAGACAGAAAGCAAGAGCAACTGTTATTACAGCAATTAACTTTTTCATTTTCTATCCTCGATGTAACCTTTAATGTTTATGCTGCTCCAACTTCTTTTTTGCTGTATTTTCTTCTTTCTGCTTATCGAGTCTTTGTTTGTTCTGGGCATCTAAATAGCTGAGTCTTGAATCCTTTCTCAGTTTTCGGCAGGATTCCTCGTATTTTTCAAGTCTGTCCAGATTGGCACTGGTTGCTGCCGCATCCCCGGAGGTTTGCAGAATCTGCATCAGCAGCCGGTCAAAAAGTTCCGGATCGGAACAGTTGGTCGGATTTACTGACGGCAGCATAAGCCGGTAGCCAGAATGTCTCTTCAAATGAGGGTTGATATCCTGTTTAACTTCCTCAGCAGTAACTTCGCTGACCTCTTCTTCAGCGGACGAGAATGGCGCTGTGCCTACACATACGATAGAGACAGCAAGGGCAATGCAGTGTCTGAATTTCATGTGGATGTCCGTCTAAAAGTAAGTAAAACAGTAAGTTAATCAGTCCGCATTTGTGCAGATCTAGTTATATAGCCAAATTTTCCTATATTTTTATTTGATATCGGTGATTTTTATAGAAAAATTAAGCTGTCCATTGCAAAAAATGCATGATTAAATGCTTAAAATCAGATCCGTATCAAAAAATTTAAATTTAAAGCCGCATAAAAATCAGGTTTTTCAAAAAAGTTAAAAAAATATTAAAAA
>DMTG01000148.1 GCA_003477345.1 Succinivibrionaceae bacterium
CCGGAGGCAGCCATCTGCTGCATGAGCTCGCGCGTTTCCGGCGCGATTTTAAAACCCAGATGTGCAAATTTGGCGGCAAATCTGCAGACTCTTAAAACTCTCAGCGGATCTTCTGCAAAAGCCGGAGATACGTGTCTTAAGATCCTCAGCTTCAGATCGTGAACTCCTCCGTAGGGATCTATAAGAGATCCGTCTTCTTTCATGGCGATGGCATTGATTGTCAGATCACGCCTGAGCAGATCTTCTTCTAGTGTAATGCTGCTGTTGAAGTCACAGGTAAAACCCAGGTAGCCTTTGCCGTTTTTGGATTCAGTCCTTGCAAGTGCATACTCTTCATGGGTTTTAGGGTGCAGGAAAACAGGGAAATCGTGACCTACCTGGGAAAAACCTAAACTCAGCATTTCGTCTACGTTGCTTCCTACCACAACGTAGTCCCGGTCAGAATTTTTTATGCCGAGGAGTTTATCGCGGACAGCGCCGCCTACAAGATAAGTCTGCATTATTCTCCAGTCTGCTCTATCTTAAAAATTCAAGCAATCAAAATCACATATATCTAATATAACACGCATTTCTTGCATACAAGCGAAAATCAGCTGTTAAGAAAAGTCAGATTATGCTGTAAAATTAAGAGAGCTCACTTTGTTTTTAGTGTTGGATTATGTCAGAGAATAATAACGGTAAACCTCAGTCGCAGATAGAGTCACTGATGGAAGAAATTGCTCAGATAAGCAATATCGATTTAGAAAAGGTCAAAGCAAGCCCGCTGCCAGACTTTAAAGAAATGCACAGAAGGGATACTGAAATCGCTTCTAGAGAGATCGCGCAGCAGCAGAGTTCTCAGCATAAAAAATATGCAGCATCGCGCAGACGGTTATGCTCCATCAGCTCTCAGTGGCGTTTTGGCTCAGAGTCTGTGGTAATCGATGAAAACAACGCGCAGGCCTTTCAAACCGCTGAAAATTTAACCCGTAACGAGATAGCAGGGCAGTATGATCACGGCCATCCTGATTTGATTTTCATCTGCGGAGGTCCCGGCTCTGGCAAGACGGTACTTGCCAACTGCATAGCCAATGCCTGGCTTGAGCAAGAGGGCGTTTCGGTTGAATATATGACTTTTGCCGACATAAGAAAGCAGCGCTCCTATATCAACAATGAGCCCTGGCTTTCTGTGCAGGAGCGCGAGAGCGCCTGGAACGACATCTTAAATGCCGACAATCTTACGGTAGAAAATCTGGCTACGATGGGCGGCTTTACAATCTACGAGCAGAAGTCTCTGTCTGAACTGCTGGATAACCGCCTTTCAAATGGAAAGTGTCTGGTGCTTACCTCGGTTCACACCATACAGGAAATGCCTAATTTTATAGGCGCAGCCTGTTTTGAGGAACTCAAGGAGTTCAGAGTCTGTGTTCTGAATCTGTTCGGGCTGAGCAGAAGACCTCCTATCAACTTCAATGGAATGCATTACTGATGGCGCGTATTCTTGGCTTTGACTTTGGCACAGGACACATAGGTTGTGCGGTGGGCAATACTGTACTAGGTACTGCCAACTCCATAGGCGCCATAAAAGCAAAGGATGGCATTCCGGATAAAGCTGAGATTGCCAGACTGTTTTCCACCTGGAAGCCTGAATTCATAGTCGTAGGTCTGCCTCTGAATATGGACGGCACTGAGCAGCTTATGACCAAAAGAGCCAGGAAATTTGGCAATCGGCTTGCAAACGAATACAGGCTTAAGGTTGTGTTTGTAGATGAAAGGCTGAGTTCTGCGTCGGCCAAAGAAGAAATCTTTGCAAGAGGCGGTTTTAAAGCTCTAAAAAACGGCAAGGAGCAAATCGATGCTCTGAGCGCGCAGGAGATTTTAGAGCAGTATCTATCTGAAAATCATTAAATTCGTATGAAGTCTAAAAACACTTTTAATCTGGAAGGGCAATTAATGTCTGTCACTGCAATTCTCAATGAGATTGAGCAGGAGTTAAAGGAGCTCGGAAGATGGGGCGGACAGGAAAAGCGCCCTGCAGGCAAAGCCTTTGAAAGTACAGTCCCTTTCTTTTTAGATACCATGGAATTTCATCAGTGGCTTGAATATGTGCTAGTAGCCAAATTTCGGGCATTAATCTCTTTAAACAAGCCCTTGCCTTCGGGTATGCTGATACATACGGCTGCTCAGGAAGTGTACAGGGGAAGCTGGCAGCAGAACAGAAAACTCATAGCACTGCTGAAAAGTCTAGACGACGAAATAAACAGGCACTGATTTTGCATTAATGCTGTTTATACGCGTATAAATTCAGGAAAATTAATGTGGCATTATTAGGATCTTTGCTCGGCAAAACTAAATTACCTGCCGTAGTAGGCGATACCTTAGGCAAGGTAAAACGCAACCCCAAGATTGCAAAAGGGTTGAACATGGGAAGTGTGGCTGCCAAAAAAATGGCGGTCTACAAATTAGGCACGCCAATTCTGGTTCTGGCGGCCTTGTCCATGATCACTCTGCCTCTGCCGCCGACCCTTCTGGATATCCTGTTTTCCTTCAATATCGCCTTGTCCATGGTGGTGCTGCTGGTTTCCATCTATTCTAAGCGCCCGTTGGATTTCGGTTCTTTCCCGACCGTACTGCTGCTCACTACTATTCTGCGACTTTCTCTGAATGTAGCCTCTACGCGTGTGATTTTAATTAATGGACAGGACGGTACCGCGGCAGCAGGCCATGTGATTGAATCCTTCGGTAACGTGGTTATGGGAGGCAGCTACACCGTAGGTATTATCGTTTTCACTATTCTGGTTATCATAAATTTCGTGGTAATTACCAAAGGCGCCGGCCGAATCGCTGAAGTTACAGCAAGATTTACTCTTGATGCCATGCCAGGAAAGCAGATGGCCATCGATGCCGATCTTAATGCCGGCATGATTGATCAGGAGC
>DMTG01000209.1 GCA_003477345.1 Succinivibrionaceae bacterium
GCCAGACCATCTGGTACTGAGAATGTATACAAGATATACATGGAGAGCTTCAAGGGCCAGGATCACCTCAAGAAGATTGAGGTTGAGGCTCAGGAAATCGTCAATGCCGCTTTAAAGAAAGCCGGCGTCTAATAGATAATGCATAGAATTATCGCTATGTAGTCTTTAAACACGAAAACCCTTGTGGATTGACTTCTGCAAGGGTTATTTTTTTTTACTTTACAGATGGCAGAATTACTAAAAGGGAACTTCCCAGAGAATAAAGATGATTTCAGAGTGATAGCGCTCGATCTTGACGGCACGCTGCTAAACTCTGACAAAAATATCAGTGACAGAAACAAAAGGGCGTTAAGACAGGCGCAGCAGGAAGGCTTTAGCGTAGTGATTGCAACCGGCAGACACCCTAACAGCACTTTAAGATACATTCAGGAGCTTGACTGCCTAAATGACAGAGCCTATGCTGTCTGCTTCAACGGATCGGCCGTGGTGTCGCTTTCTGAATACGCCAAAGCCCACAGCTATGTTAACTATCCGGTAATTGACTCAAAAACCGCCCCAGGCTCTCTTATAAAAGAGATTGCCTCTCTTGCCCATGACTACGGGTGTCATGTGCACGGCTATTCTAAACAGCGCGGACTGGTGGTTGAAACTGTAAATAAGCACTCCCTAAGAGAAATAACTCATAATGATGTCAGCTATGAGATTGTGGATTTTAGTAAATGCGCCGACGATGAGCCTTTTTACAAGCTGCTTATAGCAGGCGACAGCAGTGCCTTGGATGCCTTAAGACCTACAATCCCTAAGGTTTTACAGGAAAACTTCAATATAGTACGCTCTGACAGTGACTTTTTAGAGTTCATTGCACAGCGTTCCACCAAGGGAACAGCATTAAAAGCCCTGTGCAGTATGCTAGGCTGTCAGGTCAGTCAGGCGATTGCCTTTGGCGACGGCGAGAACGATCTTGATATGCTCAGAACCGCCGGCATGGGAGTAGGCATGGCCAATGCCCAGCAGATTGTGCTTGATAATGTCTCTTATGTAACTCTGAGCAATGATGACGATGGTGTTGCCAGTGTGGTGGAACATTTTCTCAAAGGATAAAACTTATGTTTAAGTTTTCGATATTTAAAGATTCTGATAACTATACAGCAGAGCAGAGACAGCAGATTAGACAGTCTGCCAGCGTGCCGCTTAAGCTTTCAATCAGAGCCTTTTTTAAAATTCTGGTGCCTTACTGGAAAACCCGTGATTCGCTTTTTTCCTGGTTTCTGATTTTCTGCATTGTGTCATTAACTTCGGGCGCCATCTGGCTGGCTACCGCCATCAACACCTGGTACAAGGAGTTCTGGGATACCATTCAGAACTATGATATCGACGGCTTCAAACATCAGTTGCTGGTTTTCGTGATTTTAGCCTCCATTCATGTCTGCGTCTCCGTATATAACGCCTATCTGCGCTCTAAACTTGTGATCCGCTGGCGTCGCTGGCTCACAGGTCAGGTAATGGATGACTGGCTAAAAAAAGATCTGTTCTACAAGATTCAGCTGCAGGACAGAAATACTGAAAACCCTGATCAGCGTATTTCTGAAGATCTCAATTCCTATGTGTCCCAGACTATTTCTCTGCTTTTAGGTACAGCTACCGATCTGGCTACATTGATAACCTTCGGCGTCGTGCTCTGGGATCTGTCGCATGCGGTAACCATGACTTTATGGAACGGCTATGAGCTCGCGCTGCCGGACGGCTATATGCTGTATCTGGCTTTGGCCTATGCCGTGATTGGAACCACGCTTACCTTTATTATAGGTAAGCCGTTAGTTCGTCTTAACTTCATGCAGCAGCGCTATGAGGCAAACTTCCGTTTCTCTCTTATAAGAGTAAGAGAAAACGCCGAATCAATTGCGCTTTACAAAGGTGCTAAAGAAGAATCCAGAACCCTGCAGAAGCGCTTTACAGATGTGGTGCATAATTTCATAAGCCTCATCAAGTATGAAAAGCGGCTCGGGTTTTTCACGTTAGGCTATCTGCAGACTGCGGTAATTTTTCCAATCATCATCTCTGCGCCTATGTATTTTGCCAAAATCATCACCATGGGCAGCATCATGCAGATAAACTCAGCCTTTGGTAGAGTACAGGACTCTCTGTCCACGCTTATCAGCAACTTTTCTTCATGGGCCTCCTTCAAGGCGGTAGTAGACCGTCTGGCGCTGTACTTTGACGGTATGCATACGGCCTATGAAATTGAATGCATTAAACCTCAAAAGGAGGGCAGAGAGTTTAAAGTAAGCGGTCTTGAGGTCAGAACTCCTACCGGGCTTAAGCTTGGCAGTGGGATTGAATTTGACCTGAAAGACGGCGACAGACTGCTTATCCGCGGCTATTCAGGCTGCGGCAAATCTACCATGATAAGAGCCATTGCCGGTATCTGGCCGTATGCTGACGGCACGGTGATGCTGCCTGATAACTCAAGAGCTCTTTTCCTGTCGCAGAGACCGTATCTGCCGCAGGGTACCCTAAGAGAGGCTGCAGGCTACCCGGATGCTGCCGAGCATTCTGGTCTTACCGAGAAGTTCTTTAAAGAGCTGGGGCTTGAGCATCTTATTGACAAGCTTGATGAAGAAGATATCTGGTCGCAGATGCTCTCTTTAGGCGAGCAGCAGCGCATAGCCTTTGTCAGAGCTCTCATCATAAAACCTAAGGTGCTTTTCTTAGATGAGGCTACTTCGGCCCTTGACGAGAAGAGCGAACAGAAAGCCTACGCCCTCGTGCAGGAGTATCTTAAGGACTCAATTGTAGTAAGCGTGGGGCACAGAAGCTCGCTTATAAGACAGCACACTCACTCTCTTACTAAGAATGACGAAGGAGTCCAGTGGGAATTTGGAAAGTTAGCCTGAAGATCTTAAGGTAAAAAAAAGGATGGCTGTTTTAGTAATAGTAACTGCCATCCTGTTTTTTTGGCTAATGATTATTCATCATTATTACTGTTCTTTCTGAACTGGAATTTTCCCTTGCGGATCTTGTTGATATGTACGGGAGCCAGTCTGCCTGTCAGAGTTTCAGAAGCACCGAACTCAGGCTTCTCACCATTTAGGAAGTTGGTCTCGTAATCTTTGCTCGCGCGGATAACCAGCTTGTAAAGGCCAATCACGGCGATGATGTTTGGAATTACCATCAGACCGTTGAACATGTCGGCAAGTTCCCATACCAGATTAACCTTGAGGAAGGCGCCGCCTATGATGAAGCAGAGCACAATTACTGAGAACATGTTGATGAATTTTGAGCCGAACAGGAACTTTACGTTCTGAGCTGCAAAGAAATACCAGCCGATGATTGTGGTAAAGGCGGCAAAAAACAGACAGATGGCTACAAAGCCTGCGCCTGCATCACCCATGCCTTTGCAGAAGGCTTTCTGAGTGAGCACAATGCCGGTGGTCTGTCCGTCAATACTGCCGGTTACCATAATGACCATGGCAGTAGCGGTTAAAACCACGAAGGTATCAATGAAGAGACCCATAACGGCGGCCAGACCCTGCTGGGCCGGGTGATCAACTCTTGCCACGGCGTGAGCATGAGGTGTGGAACCCATACCGGCCTCATTGGAGAAAAGTCCGCGGGCTACGCCGTAACGAATGGCTTCCTTGACCGAAGCGCCAATCACACCGCCGGTGGCGGCAGTAGGATCGAAGGCTCCGACAATAATGGTCTTCAGGGTTGGAATGAGCTCGGTGCCGAACATGATAATGATGTAAATGGCGCCTAATACGTATACGCTGGCCATGAGCGGAACCATTTTCTCAGCAAAGGAGGCGATGCGCTTGGTGCCGCCGATGAAAATAAAGCCGGTGAGCAGAATAAGTATGATGCCGGTTACCACGGTCGGAATGCCGAAGGCGGACTCAAAAGCGGTGGCAATGGAGTTGGCCTGTACCATGTTGCCGATGAAGCCCAGAGCTATGGTGATTAAAATGGCGAAAATAACAGCCAGCGCCTTGCTGCCGATACCGTAGGAAATGTAGTAGGAAGGACCGCCGGTAACGTGACCGTCTTTGCCCTTGGTTCTGTATAGCTGTGCCAGAATGGCCTCTGCAAAAATGGTGGCCATGCCGAAGAAGGCGGCTATCCACATCCAGAAGATGGCGCCGGGACCGCCCATGGCGATGGCCGTGGCCGCGCCGGCGATGTTGCCGGTGCCGAC
>DMTG01000005.1 GCA_003477345.1 Succinivibrionaceae bacterium
CCGCCGGTCATATATTCACAGCCGTGATCGCCTAAGCCTTCGCATACCGCCTCAGCACCAGAGTTTCTGACTGCAAATCTTTCACCCACGACACCGCCAATCAGAACTCTGCCTGAGGTTGCACCGTACAGACAGGTATTGCCGGCCATGATGTTCATCTGAGGAGATCCTTTGAATTTCTCCGATTTGGAAATGTAAATGTGTCCCCCTGACAGCCCCTTGCCCACATAGTCATTAGCCTCGCCGTGCAGATTCAGAGTTACTCCTTTCTTCAGGAAAGCTCCCAGACTCTGGCCTGCGGTACCCTGCAGATTAAGAGTAATGAAATCATCTGGAAGATCTTCTGATCTGGCGGCGATTTCGCCTGAAATCAGAGCGCCTACAGAACGGTTTACATTGCAGATCGGTGAGTCAATGGTTACAGGAACTCTTTTTTCAAGGCTCTCTTTTACTCTGTCGAGGAAGCTCATATCCAGAGATTTCTCAAGCTCATGATCCTGTTTGGTGCTGTGACATTCCTCATCATGAGAGTTAACCGGGATCTTAAACAGAATATCTTTGAAGTTCAGATCTCTGGCCTTCTCTGATGCGGTTTTGGCCACACGTTTTAACAGATCGCTTCTGCCTATGAGATCAGAGAACTTCCTGATGCCTAAGGAGGCCATAATCTCACGAACTTCACGAGCCACAAAATGGAAATAGTTTATTAGATCTTCAGGTTTTCCGCAGAACTGGGCTCTGAGCGCAGGATCCTGCGTAGCGATGCCGGCAGGACAGGTGTTCTTCTGGCACTTTCTCATGATGGTGCAGCCCATGGTTACCAGAGGTGCGGTACCAAAGCCGAACTCGTCAGCTCCCAGCATTGCACCGATAACCACATCTCTGCCGGTTTTAATCTGACCGTCTACCTGCAGGGTGACTCTTGAACGCAGATGGTTTAAAAGCAGGGTCTGCTGAACATCGGCAAGTCCAATTTCCCAGGCAGAACCAGCATGCATCACTGAGGACGCAGGAGCAGCTCCCGTACCGCCGTCATGACCTGAAATCACAATATGGTCTGCCTTGCATTTGGTAACACCGGCTGCCACGGTACCGATACCCACCTCAGATACCAGTTTTACTGAAATATCAGCCCTGGTATTTGCAAGCTTAAGATCAAAGATAAGCTGAGCCAGATCTTCAATGGAGTAGATATCATGATGCGGCGGAGGTGATATCAGGCCGATACCCGGCAGGCTGTGACGCAGCATGCCGATGTATGGAGATACCTTGTGTCCAGGCAGCTGTCCGCCTTCACCAGGTTTAGCTCCCTGAGCCATTTTAATCTGAATTACATCCGCCCCTGACAGATAATCTACTGTAACTCCGAAACGGCCTGAGGCTACCTGTCTTACCTTAGAGCGCAAGCTGTCACCCTTTTTGAGGGGAATATCAACCACGATATCTTCACCTAGAAGCGCTTTGGCTGAAGTATTCTTTGTGACTGTTACGCTGCGGCGCGGATCTTCACCGCCTTCGCCGCTGTTGGACTTGGCGCCCATGCGGTTCATGGCCACTGCCATAGTGGCGTGTGCCTCAGTGGAAATTGCCCCCATTGACATGGCTGCAGTCGAAAAGCGTTTGACTATTTCTGCTTCACTTTCAACTTCCTCAAGCGGGATTGCTGAACACTCTCTGAACTCGAGCAGTGAACGCAGTGTCATAAGTCTGCGGCTGTTGCTGTTGATGATATTGGCGTATTTTAAGTATTCATCATAAGAATTCTTATGCACCGCTCTCTGCAGATGAACTACCGCCTCCGGAGTCCACATATGCTCTTCGCCGTCATAGCGCCAGTTGAGCTCTCCGCCGTTATCCAGAGTGTTGTCATTGCGTCTGGATTTGGCCATGGCTCTTTTGTGAATTCTTACAGCTTCGCCAGCTATGTCGAAAAGACCTATGCCGCCGATTTTAGAAGGAGTATTGGCAAAATACCTGTCGATAAACTCCTCAGACAGACCTATAGCCTCAAAAATCTGTGCGCCTATATAGGACATATAGGTACAGATGCCCATCTTGGCCATGATCTTGTAAAGTCCCTTGTCTATGGCGTGAATATAGTTCTCTTCATAGCTGTCTGAACGGCTCTGGCTTGCTGCCAGCTGTCTTACGACCTGCAGAGCTGTATAAGGGTGAATAGCCTCAGCTCCGTAGCCTCCAAGCAGTGCAAAGTGATGCACCTCGAAGGCAGAACCTGTTTCTACCACAAGACCGGTACTCGTACGCAGTCCCTTTTTAACCAGACACTGGTGAATGGCAGAGGTTGCAAGCAGTGCAGGAATTGCCACCAGCTTGTCATTTACGCGGCGGTCAGTAACAATCAGAATGTTCACACCTGATTTTACGGCATCTATGGCGGCGGCCTTGATACTTGCAAGTCTGGCCTCAATGCCGTCCTTGCCCCAGCTTACCGGATAGGTGATATCCAGTTCTTTTGAGCGGAACTTGTTGTCAGTGAATTTGGAGATATTTCTGATCTTCTCCATATCCAGGCTTTTAAGAATCGGCTGATCAACTTTCAGTCGAATCGGCGGATTAGGATCGAGAATGTTGAGAAGATCAGGCCTTGGTCCTACGAAAGAGACCAGAGATGTAACCATTTCCTCTCTTATAGGATCAATAGGAGGGTTGGTTACCTGAGCAAAAAGCTGTCTGAAATAGTCGTACAGAGTTTTGTCTTTGCCGGACAGCACCGCAAGCGGAGTGTCATTACCCATAGACAGCACAGGCTCCTGCCCGCCTTCTGCCATGCTTCTGATTATTCGCTCCACATCCTCGCGTGAATAGCCGAAAACGTTGGCCAGAACCTCTGTCTTGAGGCCATAGGAGACTCTCTCAGGTTTTTCGTGAATGTCGGACAGTCTTATTCTGAGCTTGTCGATCCACTCCTGATAAGGTCTGGCGGTTGCAATGGAATTCTTGATCTCGTGATCTTCAATGATGCGACCCTGCTCTGTATCAATAAGCAGCATATGGCCAGGCTCAATTCTCCAGTGTCTCTCTATCTTATCTTCACTGATATCAAGAACACCTTCTTCTGAGGAGAGAATAACCAGATCATCCTTGGTAACTACGTAACGGGCCGGTCTTAAGCCGTTGCGATCCAGGGTAGCTCCTATCTGTCTGCCGTCAGTAAATGCCACTGCAGCAGGACCGTCCCATGGTTCCATGATAGCTGCGTGGTATTCATAAAATGCTCTCAGCTTCGGATCCATCAGCGGATCTTTTTCCCAGGCTGACGGAATCATCATCATGGCAGCCTGTGCCAGTGAATAGCCTGAGAGAGTCAGCAGTTCAAACACATTGTCAAAAGAGGCTGAATCTGACTGTCCCTGGAAAATAAGCGGCCAGATTTTTTCCAGATCTTTATTGAAGACAGGCGAACTGATATTTTTTTCTCTTGCTCTTATCCAGTTGAAATTACCTCTTAGAGTATTGATTTCACCATTGTGAGCAATCATTCTGAAAGGATGGGCCAGCGACCACTGAGGGAAGGTATTGGTAGAAAAGCGCTGGTGAATCAGAGCAATGGCGCTGATACAGCGGGAATCTCCCAGATCCTCAAAGAAGTCACCTATCTGAGAGGCCAGCAGCTGACCTTTGTAAACTACTGTTCTTGCAGAAAATGAAGGAATATAGAATTCTTTGCAGTGCTTGAGCTTTAGATTGTCAATTGCAATGGAACTGCGTTTGCGGATGATGTAAAGCTTGCGCTCAAGAGCATCGGTAACCAGCACATCAGGACTGTGTCCAACAAAAATCTGTCGTATAACAGGCTCTTTTTCACGTACGGCAGGAGACATGGGAATGTTCTCATTGAGCGGTACGTCACGCCAGCCTAAAATAACCTGACCTTCGGCGAGAATGGCTCTTTCTATCTCTTCCTGACAGGCATGTCTTGAAGCTTCTTCTCTTGGAAGAAAAATCATGCCTACGCCATACTCTCCTACAGGAGGCAGCCTGACGCCCTGACGCAGCATGTCATCGCGATAAATCTGATCAGGGATCTGAATAAGTATGCCGGCACCATCGCCCTGCAGAGGATCAGCACCTACCGCTCCGCGATGGGTAAGATTACGCAATACCTGCAGTCCCTGAGTTACGATGCTGTGCTTTCTCTGCCCTTTGATGTGAGCGATAAAGCCGATTCCGCAGGCATCATGTTCGTAATAAGAATTGTATAATCCTTTATTTTGCATATAGTTCTTTTTCTCTGCTGTAAAACTCTGCCCTAAGGCAGAGTTTTTATAAAATATAAGTTAAGGTAAAAGCCTAGAGGCTGTAGTAGAGTTCAAACTCCAGCGGATGCGGAGTTGAACGCACTCTGGTATCTTCTGCTCTCTTCAGATCGATAAAGGATCTGATGAAGTCGCCTGAGAAAACATCACCCTTTCTTAAGAACTCGTTGTCAGTCTCCAGAGCCTTCAGAGCCTCTTCCAGGGAGCCGCATACCTGTGGTATGTTGGCAGCCTCCTCAGGAGGAAGATCGTAAAGGTTCTTATCCATTGGATCGCCCGGGTTTATCTTGTTGATAATTCCATCAAGACCTGCCATCAGCATTGCAGAGAATGCCAGATATGGATTGGCGGTGCAGTCCGGGAAACGAACCTCAATGTGGGCAGCCTTTGGATTGAGCGCATAAGGAATTCTGATGGAGGCTGAGCGGTTGGAGGCTGAGTAGGCCAGCATCAGAGGAGCCTCAAATCCAGGAACCAGTCGCTTGTAGGAGTTGGTAGAAGGATTGGTGAAAGCATTTAAGGCCTTGGCGTGCTTGATGATACCGCCTATGTACCATAAGGCCTCCTGTGACAGTCCGCCGTACAGGCTGCCGGCAAAGATATTGCGGCCGTCCTTGCCAATAGACTGATGGCAGTGCATGCCTGAACCGTTGTCGCCTGCAATTGGCTTTGGCATGAAGGTAGCGGTCTTGCCGTACTTATCGGCAACGTTCTGCACTACATACTTGTAGATCTGCACCTCGTCGGCCTTTCTAGTTAGAGTGCTGAATTCAGTGGCAATCTCATTCTGGCCTGCAGTGGCAACTTCGTGGTGATGGGCTTCAATGGTAAGTCCCATTTTCTCCATAACCTTGCACATGGCAGAACGGATATC
>DMTG01000103.1 GCA_003477345.1 Succinivibrionaceae bacterium
ACCAGAAAATAATGAGAAAACTAAACAATCCTATTGTTTTGTAGCTATGAAAACATTTCAATTAGCTGAGATACCGTCATTGATAGCCATTCAAGGATCTTCAGGCAGAGCAAATAAAAAAAAGCCAGAGATTTACGGAGATCTCTGGCAACGGAACTCTAGTTTAAAACTTTAAAACTAATCATCCTGTGATTTAATCACTTTCAGCTCGTCCTCTTCCTTACTTTTGTGATCATCATCCATTTCGATTTCGCGTCTTAATTGCTCAAGCTCTTTAGGCAGAGGGACGTCTTCACCAGTGGAGTATTGGGAGAGACTGTTGACCACAGGGCGTTCTACAGGGGAGAAATCCTCATAATCGTCTTCATCCGCGTCATCTGATGCATCATCGCCGTCATCAATATCCTCATTAGCGGCTGCGCTCTCTTTTTTCTTCTGATTCTGAAATGCAGGATCCCACTCATCAAGAGAAACCTCGGTATTCGCAGCAGGCGCAGTGGCAGTGGATTTACCAAACCACGGCTCATCATAAGGATTTTCCGTCTCGGCGAATTCATCCTCAGCGTCCTTCATACGGCGGGCACGATCGGCAGTATCCATCGAGTCATAGATATGGGAGAGCTCTTCACGCAGGGATTTTAACTTCTTGATAAGAGTATCCACGTCTAAAAGCGCAATGTCTTTGGAAGGCTGGCCGCCGTCTCTGAGATAGAAAGCTTCTGCCATTCTTACAATAGCCTGTTCACGCACGCTCTCGCATATATCCTGAATTGAAAACTTGTTCATAGTTTCTTCCTCATTAAAAATCTGTGGCGGTCAATCAGTCAGCTTTCCAGTCTGATCTAAAACTTCATCAACACTGCAGCAGCGTGCGCAGTTTAAAATATCAGCTCCCTGCCTAAAGTGATCATACAGCAAATAGAGCTTCCTGAAAGCAGGATCTTTCGAGCGGTCAATCAGCCGTCTGAGCAGCGCCTGCTTCCACAGCTCCGGCACCGGGTTCTCACGGTAGCGGCTTTTCTTGGCCAGAGCGGATAACAGCGAGCTGTCCACTCCCAGCACTTTCGAAAATTCAGTAAGCGATACCCCGCTTCTTGACAGTAGTTCGCGATACTCTCCGCGACTTAGCGGTCTGCCGTTTGAGCCACTGAGCTTTTCGAGCTCCTGCGTGTTCTGAAACTTATAGAAGTAGTCTCCGAACTCAAAATCGTTTCTAAGCGAATACAGCTGCCAGAGCACTTTAGAAGAAAGATCTCTGCCGATGAATTCATCGTCTGCATACCTTAGATTGCGGGAGATAGTTTCAGGTGATATATGAAGCAGATCTCTAGCTAAGCTTGCATGACTTTTGGGGATCAGCTGGCAAAAATAAAGCAGATCCTTACGTTTAAGTCTTAAAGGCATATTAAAACTCACATCATCTTAATGGGCGCGTTCTTAGTTTTTTAGCAGATATTCAAGCGCATTAGTTATAGTTTTTCTATAGAGCCGCCCTTGGACGGCTCATTTGGGGGATTAGAACGGAATGTCACCGCCCAGCTGTCCCTGTGACTGATATGGTGGCTGTTGCATAGGAGCCTGTCCCACAGGTGTCTGCTGAGCCTGCTGTGGCTGATATGGAGGCTGACCTGCAGGTGCCTGACCATAGCCCTGCTGAGGCTGATATGGTGGCTGATTTACAGGTGCCTGACCGTAACCCTGCTGTGGCTGACCGTAGGACTGCTGAGGCTGAGACTGCTGTGGCTTATGGTACTGACCGTTATTGTTAGCACTCTTGCCATCGTCAGCAAAATCTAAAATTCTGACAGTATCAATCACAATTTCAGTAACCGAGCGGGTAACTCCGTCCTTATCGTACTTGCGGGTTGTCAGCTTGCCCTCGACATAGACACGGGCACCCTTGTGCAGAGTATTGCCGATATAGTCTGCCATTTTCTCCCAGGCTACGATACGGTGGTATTCGGTGGTAGTTACCTTTTCACCGGTTCTCTGATCGGTATAAGAGTCGTTGGTGGCAATAGAGAAATTAGCTACTTTCTTGCCTGTACCGGTAGAACGGATAACTGGCTCGTCAGTTGCGTTGCCCATGATGGTTACGTGATTGATGCCCTGCATGATTAGCTCCTATAAAGTTTAGTTAGTTAAATTGAAGTTCCGTAGTAGAGCTTCCGTCTTTGTATGATGATATTATATCAATATATTTAAACTATGTCAAGAATTATGACATAATATAAATAAAAAACATCAGAACGAGAACAACACCTATTACAGCTTCTTGGGATAATTTATACTCCGTGTGGAATTTACCGAGCGGCAATCGGGGCAGATTTAGAAAAGCAGGAAAGCCAGAGACAAAAAAAGAGGTCTAAACGACCTCCCCAACAACAAAGATAATATAGAGCAATTGTCCTTTTAGGCGCGGCTACCCGAACGAGACATTAAGCATTCAGTTCACCGCCTCCTAAGAACTTGACTATTATATCAGCAAAAGAACTTTTATGCCTGCGCTTTATTAGGGACAAAAGAAAAGAGGATCTTGCGATCCTCTTTTTAGGAGTGTCGTTCAGAATATGAACTATTATAACACCTTGAAACGCTCAACCATCTGCTGAAGCGAATTGAGGTTCTGTACGGAATTATTGACGGTAGACTGAGCGGTATTGACTAATCCTCCGAGGTTCTGGGACTCAGAGGTAATACCCTGCATATTGGAGGAGATCTCAGCGGTTGCGGTGGTCTGCTCTTCAGCGGCAGTAGCGATCTGAGTTATCTGGGAGTTTACAGTGCCCACCTGTTCGATAATGCT
>DMTG01000067.1 GCA_003477345.1 Succinivibrionaceae bacterium
GATTGGCAGAGGCTCCAAGTTATGGAAGACCTGCAATGTACTATGATAAATCTTCTGTAGGTTCTAAGGCTTATCTGGCCCTGGCAGCTGAAGTTATAGATAGAGATAGAGATAGTAAAAATTTATAGTAAGTAGCTTATTATTAAAATAATATTAGGAGACCATACCAAATGGCAGGTTTAGGCCGAGGTCTAGGAGCGCTTCTTAGTGAAAGTAAAAAATCACAGGAAGAAAGAAAAGCTTCTGAAATCACTGAAAATACTAATAACGAGAATGTAGCTGGTTCTTCAGAAGATGTAGCAGGTACTGGCAGCGTAGAAGGTGGATTAGATAAAAAAGGAGAATATGTTGAAAAAATAAACATAGATCTTCTTGTAGCATCTAAATTTCAGCCTAGAAAAAATTTTGATGATAATTCTATCGCAGAGCTTGCTGACTCAATAAAAGAGCATGGTTTGCTAGAACCTCTTTTAGTTAAGAAAAATACTGAAGACAAATACGAAATAATTTGCGGTGAACGCAGATTCAGAGCCTGCAGAGTAGCAGGACTTACAGAAGTACCATGCCTTGTAAGAGAAGTTCTTGAAGATAAGGCCTATGCAATCGCCTTAATTGAAAACATTCAGAGAGAAGATTTAAATCCAATCGAACAGGCCAATGCCTTGTCTCAGATGCTTAGTGAATGCGGTCTAACCCAGGAAGATCTAGCTAAGACCCTAGGTAAATCAAGAAGCACTATTACCAATCTGCTACGTTTAAACAATCTGCATGAAAGTGTAAAAAATCTGGTATTGTCTGGAGAAATTGATCAGGGACATGCAAAGGTTATTTTAAGCGTAGATACTGAAATACAGCCTAAAGTTGCTGAAGTAGTGCTTAAAAAAGACCTGACTGTAAGACAGACAGAAGAGTTTATTAAACAGCTCAAAGAATCTGATGGCGAAGAAATAGACAATAAACCGGTGAAAAGCAAACTCGAAGAGTTTGTAAACTGGGAGAACTCTATTTCAGAGAAATTAACTGGAATAAAGGTTAAATTTTCAGGAAAGCAGCTTGATAAAGGCAAGATTACTCTGTCTTATACCAGTGGCGATCAGCTGCAGGAACTATTAAAAATATTTGGTATTAATAATTAGATATATTTTTTTGATAAATAACTAAATGGATAAAAAAATAAATCTAAAATTGATAAAAAAATATTTTTTCTTTTTACTAACCTCTTTAATTTTTTGGACTTTACTCGCAATTCTAAAAAATAAGGAGGTTTTTTCATATTTGCTATCTGCCGTATATGGATTCATTGCATTTGCAATTCCTGAAATTATCTATTTTTATTATTCAAAAAGACGAAATAACAATAAGATAACTGCAGGATTAGTTGTTTATGATGCAATTTATGCTTTGATACTGAAATATATGGTACTTATAATTATTTTAGGTATTTGTTTTAAATTCTTAAATCTTGTTAACTTAGTTGTCGTTTTTTCATTTGTATTAACAATTTTTTTCAAAATTTTTCTCTACATTCTGTTTCCTAACTCAAAATTTTAAGAAATTCCGTATATTGACAAATATTTTAGATAAAGCTAGTTTAACTAAGTGCGTATTTATTTTTATAAATACGCATTCTAATTAAGAACAGTTGCAGAGAGAATATCTATGTCAGAGAGTCATTCTCAAGAATATATTTCGCATCACCTGCATTTTTTACAGGTTGATCTGCGGGATTTATCTATTGTCGACAGTGTTAAGCCAGTTGATGAAGCTGCTTACAACTCATGTCTAGCGAACAATTCGTCTGAGCAGTGCATTGCAGATAGTTCTTTAGCTTTCGAAAAATGTCATCTATCAGATTTAGGTACTGGCAAGTGCATAGCTGCTTTGCCAACAGGTCCAAAAGAAAGTTCTATAGCCAATCCTTATACTCTTAATTTGGATTCTCTAGGTTTAACAGTCATTCTTGGAATAGTGTTTTTAATGTTGTTCAGATATGCAGCCAAAAAAACAACTAGCGGCGTTCCAACTAAGTTGCAATGCTTCCTAGAAATGATTTTTGAGTTTGTCCAGGGAACAGTAAGCGGTATTTTCAAGCGCAAGAGTAAGCTTATAGCTCCTCTTTCACTGACCGTATTTTTCTGGATTTTCTTAATGAATCTAATGGACCTGCTGCCAATAGATTTACTGCCAGAGTTTGCAAAAGCTATAGGCGTACCTTACCTAAGAGTTGTTCCTTCAGCTGATCCTAATATTACACTTTCAATGGCAGTTGGCATCTTCCTGCTTATCTTTGCCTTCTCATTCAAGAATGTCGGTGTAATGGGATTCTTAAAGAGCATCACTATGCATCCTTTTAATCACTGGGCCTTTATACCGGTTAATTTCGTATTAGAAGGAGTTTCCTTACTGTCAAAGCCAATCTCTTTAGGCTTGCGACTTTTTGGAAATATGTATGCTGGAGAAATGATCTTCATTCTTATTGCCCTGCTGCCTTTATGGTGGATTCAGTGGGTACTCAATGTGCCATGGGCATTGTTCCATATTCTGATCGTTACACTTCAGGCATTTATATTCATGGTTCTTACCATTGTGTATCTATCAATGGCAAGTGAAGATGAATAAAAGATTTTGGATTTTTTGTTAAAGATTTCTTTATTTTGAAAGGAGAAAATGTATGGACACTTCATTACTGTTCCTAGCTGCAGGAATTTTGATGGGACTTGCTGCTATTGGCGGTGCTATAGGCATTGGCATTTTAGGTGGCAAATTTATAGAAGGTTCTGCTAGACAGCCGGATCTTCTCCCATTGCTGCGTACTCAGTTCTTTATTGTTATGGGACTTGTAGACGCTATTCCTATGATCGGCGTAGGTTTAGGCATGTACTTGATGTTTGCAGTAGCTTAAAGCTAAAGGATAAATCTTTAGACATTAGCGAGGAGTTCCTAATTGGAAATCAATGCTACATTTGTAGGTCAGGCAGTTGCGTTTCTTATATTCGCAGCCATATGTATGAAATTTGTATGGCCGCCTTTAATGAATGCGCTGGAAAAAAGGCAAAAAGAAATTGCCGACGGTCTGTCCGCAGCTGAAAAAGCTAAAAAAAGTTTAGAGTTAGCTAAATCAGGAGCTGCTGATACTTTGCGCGAAGCTAAGTTAGAGGCTCAGAAAATTATTGATGAAGCAAACAAACAGCGTTCTGCAATCATTGATAAGGCAACCGAAGAAGCTAATTTGGAAAAACGTAAAATTCTCGATCATGCCAAGGTAGAAATCGAAGCTGAAAGAAATAAAGCCAAAGAAGAACTTCGTGCTGAAGTTATATCTTTAGCAGTTTCTGGCGCAGAGAAGATCCTTGATAAAAAAGTTGATTCTGAATCAGATCGAGTAATGCTTAAGAAACTGATGGATACGCTTTAGATTATGGAGTTTAAGTAATGGCAGAAAATCTGACTATTGCAAGACCTTATGCTGAAGCTGTATTTCAGGAGGCATTAGAAAAAGGCACTTTTGATAAATGGCAGAATATGCTGTGTGCTCTCTCAGAGGCATGCAAAAATGCATATGTCATGAACGTTATTAAAAGTTCCGCCAATGCCGAAAAAGCATCTGAAAATATTTTTTCTATTCTGAAAGATCTTTTGGACGATTACGGTAAAAATTTTGTAAGAATTCTTGCTGAAAATTCTAGATTAGAGGTAGTACCAGAAATTTATCAGGAATTTATCAGGCTTAGAGAGAAGCACGACAAGGTTATGACCGTAGATCTTATTTCAGCAAGATCTTTTGATGAAAATGAAATACTTGCTATCAAAGAAAAGCTCTCACAGAAATATAACTGCAGGATAAATATGAATCAGCAGATTGATCCTTCAATTATAGGTGGAGTTATCTTGAAAGTGGGTGACAAGGTTATAGATGCCAGTATCAAGAATAGCTTAAGCGCTTTGTCTTCAACCCTCAAATAGATAAGAGGATAAATAATGCAACTCAATTCAACAGAAATTGCCGACCTTATCAAGCAGAGAATCGAGCAATTTAAGGTTGTGACCGAGGCACGTGATGAGGGTACTATCGTTTCCGTAAATGACGGTATCGTACGAATTCACGGTTTGTCAGGGGTCATGCAGGGAGAAATGCTTGACTTCGGAAACAATCTTTATGGCTTGGCGCTGAACCTTGAAAGAGATTCTGTTGGTGCTATTGTTCTAGGACCATATGGTGATCTTTCTGAGGGTATGAAAGTTCATAGCACAGGAAGAATTCTTGAAGTTCCTGTAGGTGAGCAGTTATTAGGAAGAGTAGTTAATACTCTTGGTCAGCCGATTGACGGCAAGGGACCAATTGATGAAAGTCAATTCTACCCTATAGAAAAAATCGCTCCAGGCGTTATTGCTAGACAAGGCGTTTCACAGCCAATTCAGACTGGATATAAGGCTGTAGATTCGATGATTCCTATCGGAAGAGGCCAGCGTGAGCTCATCATCGGTGACCGTCAGACCGGTAAGACTGCAATTGCGATCGATACCATCATCAACCAGAAGGGACAGGGTGTTAACTGTATCTATGTAGCGATCGGCCAGAAGGCATCGACCGTTGCAAATATCGTTAAGACTCTTGAGGAATACGGAGCAATGGCTTATACCACGGTTGTCGTATCCACGGCTTCCGATCTTGCTCCCCTTCAGTACATCGCACCTTATTCGGGATGTGCTATCGGAGAAGAGTGGATGGAGAACGGCGGCGACGTTCTTGTCATTTATGATGACTTGTCCAAACACGCTGCTGCATACAGAACACTCTCACTTCTCCTTCACAGACCTCCCGGGAGAGAAGCTTATCCCGGAGATGTATTCTAT
>DMTG01000034.1 GCA_003477345.1 Succinivibrionaceae bacterium
GCAGCTGGGTGCCGTCAGGCAGGAAAAAGCTTCTTCTTACTGCCATACCGTTCTGCTGATTTTTAGGCATAGTACTCTGGTAGCCTAAAAGAGAAACTGTGACGAACTGATTTTTATCAGTGTCATTGCTAAAGCTGAGGTTCTTGGCATTTAAGTCAAGCTTCTCGGTGCTCTTGACGTCGGTGCCGCCTAAAGCTTCATCAGCTGACAGCAGCAGTGCCATGGAGGTGCTGGTATTGACCGAGAAGATAGCGTGAATCTTAGGCATCAGCTTTGAAAATTCCTCAATGAGAGCATCGTTTTTACACTCAATAGCACTATTGAGAGCGAACAGACAGTCGACCATAGGATTGGTGAAGCTCGCTGAATCCAGTGCTCTGATTTTTTCTATAAGCTTGGCCGCCTTTTCGGGAGTTTTAGCTGAAATCAGCTCATTCCAGAGCTTTACAAGCTCATTGGTGCTGTTTAAAGCTGTCCTGAGAGCTTCTTCTGCGCGCTTGGCATCTCCCTGTCTATAGAGAGTTTTTGATAGGAAGGCAAGGGCCAGAGGCTCATGGATATCCTTGAAATCATAAGCATATCTGGCGGTGGCAAGATTCTGCTGACCTGTGCGATTCATGAAATCTAAGGCAGCGCTCTGTGATACGGTATTCTCTCCGCCGCAGAATATCTTGATTCTGTCGGTGATATTCACAAGAATATCCTCGTTTACGGAAAATCCCAGATCACGGCCTTTATAAAGGACATCAGCTGCGAGCACGGTTGCAGCATTGTCACTCTGTGACTGCTGGAATACTCTTATGGAGCCGTCTGGATTTACATAGGAAATCAGCGCATCAAGCTCCTGCTGGAATACAGAGAGTACTTTTCTGTCCTGATCGGTGGCGGCTTCTTTTGGCATCTGCTTTATGACAGAAGCCAGTCCTAGCGCTGTGAATATATGATCATAGGCAGAGTAGCTGTTTCTGGTGCACAGGGATTTTACGAAGCTTTCTTTATTAAGGAAAGGAACGCTGCCGCGGCTTACAGTAAACAGTGTGTCGCTTTCAAAGCCGGCAAGAGAGCTGATGGTTTTGGTCTCTTTTGGCTTTAAAAGGAAAGTGTCATTTACAAAGGTCTCAGAGTACGGATGAGCTACGGTAATATCTTTCTCATCGGTAAAGGAGAATCCGTCAGAGCCTTTTACCTGATATAAGACCTTGCCGCTGCCGGTATTCTCGGCATTAAGCGCCAGTTCTAAAGAGGCTCTCTTACCTTTGAGGGCGGAAGTCTGGGACTCTTTTGATGCGCATTTGACAGCGCCTTCACAGGACACTGAGTAGCTGAAGTCTCCTTTATCAAGTTCAAGATTGTGAATGTCCAGTGCAGCTTTCAGATTATCTCCTGTGTGCAGTACGAGTGGGGAGTTAAGTGTTACCACTGCCTTGTCACGCACGGTGATTTTCTTATGGAATGAGCCTAAGGCAGAATCATTCCAGGCAACCAGCATAAGTTCAAGGCTGCCCTGATGCTTAGGCAGTCTGAAGGAAATCTCTCCCTTGCCGTCAGCAGCTTTGGCTGCAGGCATAAACATGACTACATTCTTTCTGGCAAGGCTTTCAAGGCTGCCCGCTCCCAGCTGGGCAAAGTTTGCTGATTCATCAGCACCGTAGCCCTGGCCGAGCTCGCGGGAGTTCTGCACAAGATAGCTGTAGAGATCAAAGAGCTCTACACCAAAAGGATGCGGAGTGGTCAGTGCCGCAAACGGATCAGGGGCTTTGAATCTGGTAAGCGCGGTAATGCCGGTATCAACCAGCGCTGCGGTGTAATAGGTATCTCCGCTGCCGCCTGAGAACTCTACCTGAGCCTTGAATTCTGCCTCAGGCTTTACAAGATTGTCGGAACTGAGCCTTACTCCAAGATTTCTGCTGCTGTTGTCTATATTGATATAGCCTAAACCTACAGCTCTGTTTACAGGCAGGCCGGCATCCTGTCCGTAGCAGACATTGAGCAGGGCATATGAGCCAAGACTGAAATCACCGGCTTTTATCGTAATGGTGTTGTCGCCTTTTTTCACCGGATAGTGTCTGAGGGATACAAGGGAGCTGCTGCCTACTGCAAGATCGGCATAGCCGTCAGCCATGGCATAGAAGGATAGTGAAACATCCTCATCAGGCCTGTAGACTTCCTTGTCGAGGACAAGTTCGAGTTTTTCAGGGGTGTAGGAGCTTATCGCGGCACCGCTGTAGCCGACACCGAAGCTGTAGCTGGTTTTAGTCCTGTCAGAATTGATTTCGGCAAGATAGCTGCCAGGCTTTAAATCAAGCTCAATGTTCGGCTTTTTGTCAATGGACGCAATCACCTTGCCTGAAGCTACCGGCTGCTTTCTGACATTTTCAATATAGGTCCAGGAGTTATTTACAAAAGCGTACTGATAGTCTCTTATGAGACGGTATACCTGATACTGCACTTCCTGAGCCGCGCTGGTGCCGTCCTGATTTACGCTGATCACGCTAAGTGAAGTAGTGTCGCTGCTGTCATTTACTTTTTTGGCACCCAGGAGGGCAAAAGGACACTGCAGTCTGTAGTCAATGTTGTCCAGAGCATCTACATTGCCGTTCTTGTCGTAAACATTGGCTCTGAAGGTCAGGAGACGGGCATAATCGGCATTCTCAAGCCCTATATTGAAATAGGCTTCACCGTTCTGATCGGTGGTTTCCTCATTGAGATAGCTGTATTTGCTCAGCTTCTGATAGCTGTCAGCAGCAGGCCCGAAGAAATAGTCATCAAAGCCTGCCACAGGATGAGCGTCTGGCTTGAGCGTCAGACTGCCTGAGGCGGTCAGACCTTCGGCCGTGGCGCCGTAGTTGAAAAGCGCTTTGATTCCGAGTCTCAGATTTTTAAGATCAAGAGGAGCTTTGTTGTCAACGGCAGGTTTGGCTGAGAGCACCAGAGGCATAAAATCGCGCACGCTGACAAAGGTGTCGCACAGAGTCTTACTGCCGTCTAAAGTCAGGTCAAAATGCCAGGCTCCCTGAGAGCCTCTTGAAGGCAGTTTAAAGTCATAGGCAAAAGCGCCTGGAACTGACGGTTCAAGCTTCTGTCTGAAAACTTCCGTGCCGTCTGGGCGGGTAACTATGAGCACAGCTGATTTAATGTCTGATACATTCAGCTCGGTATCTCTTATTAAGGCATTGAAATGTACGGTTTCTGACGGTCTGTAGATACCTCTTTCGGTATAGGCGTAGGCTTCAAAATTATCAGACTCGTAGCGCTGTCTTGCAGCTGTATAGTCTGTAAGGTTCAAAGGCTGAGATCTGAGATCTACCGAGATGAAGTCCTTATCGGTATGGGCTATGACAATCTGCGGCCTGGCACCGCCTTTACCTGAGAGTAATTTACTGTCAAAGTGGGCATAGCCGCTGTCGTCGGTTCTGACTTCTGAAAGCTTCTCGCCTGCATAGGAATAAATGCTGACTTCAGCGTCCTGCACCGGTTCTGCGGTTTTTAGAGAACGCAGGGCAACATCAAAGGAGTCTTTGCCCTGATAGGCGCTGATCCCCAGATCGCTTATGCAGATTATTTTGGCAAACCACAATGGTTTTACATCGTCATATTCTCTGTAGCCGTTGGTATCCTGCGCATCAAAATCCTTCTGACTGACAATTGCAAGCATCATCTCCGGGACTTCTTTGTCTTTTAGAATATCCTTGATTTTTACGCTGGTATGAACGGTTTCGTTTTTGACATTCTTAACCTGAACATCAAGACTGTCTATAAAAGTGGTGTTCCTTTCAATCAGATTTTCAAGCTGCCAGAAATCAAGATGATTGCTTAATTTATAGCTGAGATCGGCAGCACTGAGATTTTTAGGATTCAGTCTGAAAAGAGAAATCTTAACGTCGCTTAAGTTTATGGTATCAAGAGTAAGCGCCGCCTCATCCCTGCTGTCTGAAATAATGTTGCCGTGAGCCAGTGTGACGGAAGGCAGGGCGTCTGAGGTTGAAAAGTTTTCTTTAAGATCTTTCTGCACAACAGCACCATCGGCAAAGCGCAGTCCTTTCTTTACGGTAAGAGAGTAGGCGGTGCCTGGCTTTAGCGTGGTAAGACAGAGCTGGCTGTCCTTTATAACCGCATCAGCACTAAGGTTTCTGCCGCTTGAGTCAGTAAGATCTAAAAAGCCCCTTATGCCTATCTCATCAGGCGATTTTTCCAGAGGATGATTGAAAATAGCACAGGCGGTCAGATTGCTGCCGTCATGGTTTTCTACAGTTCTCTGAATTACGACAGCAGAACTGTCTTTTGCATAGGCCTGCTGAACTACAAGAGAAACTGCAACACAGAGAAGAGATAGAATAAACTTGTTCATAAGCGTTTTCTGAACCTTAAAAAGATGAAGTTTCGAATAATTCTATTCTATCTCAGTCAATGCTGATAAGTTGTGATACAGCATTTATTGTGAAGTTTTCGTAAAGCGCCAAACCGTGGGAGAAACAGTGATGAAAGGCCGCTTATGCCTTGTTAACAGATTCTGCTTAGAACCTGAAAGTAGGCTAAAGGTCACTTGTTAAATATTTAGGTGAACCGGCATATATTATGCTTTGGCTGTATGATTCAGTTCACCGTAGTAACCGATATTCTCCAGAAACATTCTATCGCGTTTAGTTGTTTCTGTTATGAGGTTCAGATTCTGATGTTTCTTTCCTGTTAGTCGAATCAAATCAACAGCATCAAACCACTGAAGGATCTCATTTAGGGAAGTGTTTCTTAGCCACTTTAGCAGCGAGTTTTCCTCCTTGAGATTCTGCTTTAAGTCATGTTTGGCATCTCCATTTGGCTTGCCAAGCTTTGACTTAAGATCTTTAATCTTTTTATACAGATAATCGTAATAGCTTAATGCAATAAACTGTACAAACTGTCTACCTCTGAGGCGGTCGCTGTCGTGAACTCTAGGTTTATTTCCATCGGTTTTCTGCTTGAGAAGTTCAAACATATCTTCAATATGTTCTCTTTTACGACCTAGATTTAAAAGCTCTGAAGCTGAATTTACTCTATTGGAGCACATAGAGAAAATCCCCATATATTTCTTTGCCTCATCAACAGCTTCTTTATTGAAAGATACCTTAATCGTTCCTGAGCGACTGGTTGTCCAGTTAAGGTACTTAAGAGCTCTGTTCATGGCTGCTTCACTCAGCTGATCTTCCTTGCCGTCCTCAATCATTCTTTTTAATTCATAGAGATCTTTCGTCAGTATACGTTCTGCTTCAAAACGTCGGCTGCGGCTGCGGAATATTCCCAGGTATAGTCTAGGAGTAAGAGAAACATGTTCACCTTTTTTATGATTTGCACTGGTATATTTGGCGGTATATGAAAGCTTTGGTCTTACAGTGGAGCAGATCCCGGCTATGTCTTCATCGAAATCAATAACATTGTTAATATCATCAAGATCTGCTAAGTGTTTATCTATGGCTTCACTTACCCATTTACCATCATTTCTGGTGATTCTAGAGGCAAATCTGGTGTGTTCCTGGATATATGAGACAATGTTCTCCTGCGTACAGAAACCGTTGTCAGTGACAACCATTGGCTTATCAATATCAAGGAAATCAAGCTGTTTTAAAGCATTCTCCACACAGATTGAATCGGGTATATTGCCAGGCTGAGCCCAGTATGCAAAGGGCTGTTCGGTATTAAGAGAATAAAGAGTAAGAACCTTGATAGTTGGAAGACCATCATGCTCTTTATTATATCCATACCTGGCCTGAGAAAGACTATCAGAGTAGGTGGATATTGTTGTACTGTCATAAGCGATAGAGTCCCTGCTGTCCAGTCTTGAAGCTCTTAGTTTGAAATAATTCTGGATTAAACTCTCATTAGTACCAAGCTTCTCAAAAACATCATGATAAATGTCTTCACTAATCATCTTCTCTGGTGAAATACCATGCTTAACCTGCCAGGCGTACATATCAGGCAGACTGTCTCCACCTGTTGCAATCCAGAATCTGGCAATGGCACTTATTCTGTCAGCCAAAGGGCCATAAACCTCCTCCGGCATTACCTGTTTGAGGTCATCATCGATACCGGTTGCAGAACCAATCCATTCAAGCAGAGACATCATTCCCATGTGGTGACGAGATATTTCCTTTGGTTCATTAGATTTAGACTTAGGCTTGGCTCTGAACTTGGTAGGAATGACTTCCCCGTTACTCTCAGGAGTGATTTTTCCAATAAGTTTGCTGGAGAGAATTTCGTTACGGCGTAGCTCAGGATTATATTTTACGGTTCGCTCATACACATAGATAAGTTTATCTGACTTACGAACCTTGGTTGTTTCAACTCTAATATCTCCCTTGATTGGTCTAGCCATAACAGTACCTCTATATATAACAAGTGCTCATATATTTAGGTATATCATAACATGCTTACTCGTTAAAATGAAATAAAAAAAACGTGAATTTCTTCACGTAATAACAGGATTTTCCCTATATTTTCAACAAAATTCGATAATAAAATCGCCCTAAAAAGGAGAAAAATCGGTTAGCGAGTGTTCATGAGCCTACTTTCAGGATGTAAGGCTAAAGAAACAAGAAATTCTTAAAATTATAATAACTCGAGTTTTGCATTTCATTTTTAGCACATAAAGTGCTTATAAATGTGGTGCCAGACCGCAATTTAAAGCCACATCATTAAAAAGTCAGAGTGATCCCGAACACTCAAAAAACTGTTTTAATGCAGTCTTTTAGCAAAAATCTCACCTCTTTAATCTCTCTATCTGGTATTTACTTCCTACTTGCAGATGAGCTCCCTGAAGCCGCTACTGCTGAAAAACACCCCTGTAATGTCCTGGCACTCTACTAATGCGGCTGACAGTAAACACAGTCAGGACCAGCAAAGATCATGGCATAGGCTTTGACGTTTTTGCCTTTAAAGTCTATTGCTGATTTATAGGCAGCAATCTCTGCTACTGCATCTTTGACTGCACTCTTTAAGGTGCTTTCACTGTTTTTATCTCTGGCTTCTGTTTTAGTCAGATATTTAAGCTCAATCAGGTAGATGCACTCATCAGCAAGGCCCTTGTTT
>DMTG01000030.1 GCA_003477345.1 Succinivibrionaceae bacterium
GACTTTACAGTGTAGATATCAAAGATCTGCCTTCTGCAAGAGGCCAGGGCGAGCCGATTTCTTCAAAAGTAAATTTAAGTCAGGGCGAGAAGATCTGTCATGCCGTAGTAGCGCATGAAGGAGAATACTTCCTGATAGCTTCAGACAGCACTTATGGTTTTGTAATCAATGGCAAAGATCTGTCCACCAGAAACAAGGCCGGCAAAGCTCTGGTATCGCTTACCGAAGGGGCCAGGATACTGCCGCCTAAGCTTATACGCAACAAAGATGAAGATTTTGTCATTGTCATAAGCAAACTTGGTAAACTCTTAGTTTACACAGTAGACAAGCTGCCGGTACTGTCTTCAGGAAAAGGCAACAAGATTATTTCCATAAATGCGGCTAAGTTAGCCGTAGGCGACGGAGTGGCCGTTGCTGAGGTTGTAAGAAAGGATGCCTCGGTTGTTCTGCACTGCGGCAAGAGAATTCTGAATATCAGCAATGCTGAGCTGGTATCAAGGCTGAGTGACAGAAACCGAACCGGAGACACGCTGCCAAAAGGCTTCCAGAAGGTTGATTCGGTAGAAGAGAAGCTTCCTGAAGAACAGCAGGAAACAGTAATCGATCCGTTTGAACTGATATAGCTGCTGTTTAAAATCAGATAAGTAAACCGAATAATTCACAATGCTTTAGCTTTCCTGATTATTCGGTTTTCTTTTAACTTTTAGAGAATGGCCCAGGCTATATTGAACCAGCTGTAGAACAGGGAGTTTATAAAATAAAGTACCAGTAAGGCCACCATCAGTGAGAGATCTATCATGCCGATTGGCGGAATGATTTTCTGGATTGGAGCTACTAAAGGATAGGTTATTCTGTAGATTTCCATGCTGTAGGTTCTGGTTGAAGGCAGCCAGGAGGTAAGAGCCTGTACAAAGAGCAGGATCATAATTAAATAGCCAAAGCATTTTACTGTCATCAGAAGAGTGAGCAGAATAATCCAGGAGAAGCCCACATTAACAAGTGAGAAGATCCCGATAACTATAAGCCAGAAGACAGCTGCCAGAATTAAAGAGAGCAGAAAGCCTGCGTAAAATACTCCATGGAAATGCCTATTTCTAAAAGGGAGTAATTTCATAACCGGATCAGTCATTTTATAGACAGTCTGAGAGATCACTCCTGAGTAATCTGCGTGAGACGACTGAATCAGCGAGCGCAGCTGAAAAACTACCATGACTATTTCAACTGCCAGTATTATAAAATTGCCAAGTTGCATTGCGTTACCTTATAAATATTAAGAGAGCGTTTTTTGGAAATTATTATTTATAATAAGTTAGCCTTTATTTTTGTATTCACGGGCTCCGAAAATCGCAGTGCCTATTCGAAGCTGGCTAGAGCCGCATTTTATCGCGCTTTGCATGTCATGCGTCATTCCCATTGAAAGAATTCCCTCAGCGCCGTAGTAATTTTTATACTTTTCAAAAAGCTGCCTTAACAGATTAAAAGAGTTTTCGATTTCTGAAGTATCGTCGGTGTCCCTGGCAATTCCCATAAATCCTGAAAATTTGAGTTTAGGCAGGCCTGTGATGACATTAACTAAAGCGTCTACCTCTTCAGGCAGGCAGCCGGATTTCTGATCTTCAGCGCTGATATTCACCTGAATCAGAACTTTTAAGGGAGACATCTCCTGAGGTCTCTGATCATTAAGACGTCTGGCGATTATTTCTCTATCCACGCTTTCTGCAATATCAAAATGTTCTGCAATAAGCTTGGTTTTGTTTTTCTGGATAGGTCCGATAAAGTGCCAGATGATATCGGTGTAGCCCTGCTGTTTAAGACTTACTATTTTTTCAGCACCTTCGGCTGCGTAGTTTTCTCCGAAATTTTTTTCACCGGTCTTATAGGCTTCGATAATAAGCTCTTCTGGTTTGGTTTTGCTGACGCACAGCAGATTTACGCTGCCGCGGGGAAGGTTTAAGGAGTCAGTTAGGGTATTTATTTTGGTGTGTAATTGATACAGATTGTCAGATACTTTATTCATAGTCAGATCTTGCGTAAAATTTCCTATCGCTATTATACAACTATAAATAAAACTCTTTAATGTACCCAGAGGAACAACATGTTTGTAATCGATAATGAAGTTTGCTCACAGTGTGATGAATGCAAAGATGCCTGCCCTTGTGATGCAATTATTGACACCCCTGACGGAAAGAGAAAAATCGATCCTGATCTGTGTGCCGAGTGCGGAGCCTGCTTTGATGTCTGCGAGTTCGGGGCTATTTCTGAAACCGATGAGATCCCTTCAGAGAGGGTGTAGCTAAAAGGCAACTGCTGTCTTTGCTCTGGTCTTATGAGCAGGCCTCTCCTGAAAACAACACTGGCACCAGATTTAGGTGCCAGTTTAGTATTTAGTGAACGTACTCCCGCATATAGAGGCGGGAGAATTCTTGCTGAACATGGTTAAACACTTTTGTGTAAATAATCTTAATTACATGTGCAATTATGTTTTTCAGCCTTGCCTAATAGTTTGAAGCAAAGAATAAAATTGATGAATCATCACCAAAAAACGGTAAGATTACAAAAGATCTGGTAATTTCTAACGAAATATCAATAAATAACACTGCTGCTAAAATTGAAGTTTTGGTTATACAGTATCAGCAGGAATGACCGGAGTGTAGCTGGACAATTTAATATAAAAGCGATACTGCCTTTATAAACAATAAAAAAGCCTGAAAGGATAATATCTCCATTTCAGACTTCTCTGTACTAATCCACTGTGACAGTGCTCATTATAAATTTTCTGTATTATGAGCACCGCATTTTAACTGGATCTGGTTATTTGCGTAACTTGAAGAATGACAGCTGATTGTCTAGACTTCTCATGTCATTACGCAGCAGTTCAAGTCCCTTGTGAGCCTCTTTTGCAAGAGTAGCAACTTCCTGAGTCACACTAGTAACTCCCTGCATGTTGGTAGATATCTCAGATGTTGCAGTTGTCTGCTCTTCAGCAGCAGTTGCAATCTGGGTTATCTGACTGTTTACATCGCTAACCTTATCAATAATGTTGCGAAGCAGTTCTTCAACAGTACCAGCCTTAGTGGCCAGTTCATTCATATTGTCAAGACTCTTGACCATAGATTCATTGGCAATATTGGCATCTGTCTGCATCTGAGCAACCATCTTGGTGATGTCCTGAGTTGAGGTAGAAGTTCTAGATGCCAGCGCACGAACCTCATCTGCCACAACAGCGAATCCCTTACCGGCTTCACCTGCGCGGGCTGCCTCAATGGCGGCATTAAGTGCCAGAAGGTTAGTCTGATTTGCAATATCATCAATGGTCTGCACGATAGTTCCGACCTTATTGGCCTGCTCTACCAGAGCGTTCAGGTGCTCAGCATCTTCTTGAGTCTTCACCACCTGATGCTTAATACCATTAATGGTTTCTTTTACATGGTAGACACCGTCTTCGGTAGTCTTGTTAGAAGATTCTGCAGAGGCTGCCGCAGATTCGCAGTTCTTGGCGATATCGGCAGTTGTTGATACCATCTCATCAGAGGCTGCAGCAACGGTCATAGACTGACTTTCTGATCTGCCTGTCTGATCCACAATATTGTCAGTCACAGACTGGAGATCCATAAGTTCTTCCTGAGATTTGTTGGTAGTTGAGAATACCGACAGAATCATCTTGTTTAATGAATCTCTCATTGCAATCAGTATCTTTTCTGCCCTAGCAAACTCATCAGAACCTTCTGCATTAAGCTCAAAGGTAAAATCACCTTTTGCTACAAAATCCATGTTCTTGATCAGAACATTCAGGCGGTTGCATATGTAATTTGACAGAACAACAGCAACTACCACACTTAGGATCATTGAAATTATGGTAATTACAACGCCTATGTACATATTAGTCGGATCACTGGCATGGTCTGCAAGTTCAATACTTACAGACATCTGCTCATTAAAAAGCTTTCTGTAATCATCCATAGCACCGTTGCAGACCGGCAGAACATCCTGCATGAATGCTTTATAGGCAGCGTCTTTGTCATTCTGTAAGAGATGAGGTCTTACTTTTGCGTTGTAAGCTCCTACGAAATCGCCAACTGACTTCTTTACAGCCAGCACTGCATTTTTATATGGAGGAGAAGATGTCATAGTGCCAATGACATTCTCATTCATCACCGCTGCTGTATCACCGATTTTCTTCAGCTGAGGATCAATGAAAGCAAGAAATTCTGCGGTTGTTTTTTCTGGATTATCCTGGGAGAAATAGTCTGTAAGAGCATTTCTTGCTGTTTCCAGGGCTGTTTGTGTATTTGCAACACGCCCATACGATTTTCCTAGCACACTGCCAATCTGTTTGGCATCATCCTGTGAATTTAAAGTAGATATTACACCTGTAGCTGACACACCAACCATCAGCGCAACAACTATGCCGAAACCTATAAATAGTTTCAGTCGCGTGCTGATATTTGAAAGAATGCCCATAATTACCATCCTTAATAATGATTCTCACGGAAATTGAAAATATCGTTTTACAGCAAATAAAATAGGCGAAAACAATACTGTCTTAAGTATTGCTCACAATGATATTAAAGGTCAAAGATTGCCTTTTTTTTAAGGTTAAAAGTTAGAAGTCAGTCAAAATATTTTTTAAAATGTGAATAAAGGCATATTTTTCAGAATTTACTTGCAGTTACATTGTTTCTAATAAGAAAATGACCGTTTTTGATTCAAAATCATTGACAGTCATTTTGTAATGCTACAGTAAAACGATCAATTTTTTATATACTTTATCGAGCATAGATACTTATAGAAGCCATAATCCTCATCTGACAGAGACTGCACCTTTGAAGCTGAAGACACTGAATTTTTATCAGCCGTGAGCTCCACCAAAAGCTCTTCTTTTGACTTCATGCCAAAAATAAACAGCTGTTCATCCTTTTCAAGTCTTATGAAGTTATCAAGAGAGAAAAGATCCGAGAACATTTTTCTTAAAGATCTGTATTCGGTAACATCGTAATCTTCTGAATACTCATGCGTAAGCCCGAGTTTTAAAAATATAGCGCGGGTTAATTCAAAAGAGCGCCTGATATTCTGATTTATTACTCTTTGGGAACTAACAGCAGCATTGCTGGTGCCCTCCTCTGCAGAAGATCTGTTTTTAGCAGAATTCTCCGAATCAGATGACATTCCACTGAATTCGTTCAGCAGAGGATCAAGATCGTCGCCAAAGAAATATTTAAGCAGAGCAGATAAGCCCTCTTCTGAATAGTTACTCTTAGTTTCATTATCTGCTTTATGATCTTCTCTGTTAATTTCCCTATCTGCTGAACTGTCAGTATGCGCATCTCTGGAGGCATCTTCTGAGGATTTTACCTTTACCTCTACCCTGCTGCTGACATCATCGCCGTTTGACTCTCTGCTCTCATCTTCTGCTGTTTTTATCGCCTGCTGACCATTTTTATCCGATCTCTCGTCCTTTTTTGGCTTTACGCTTTTTAAGACCAGAAGTGCCAGCAGGAATCCAAGATCATCTTCTTTAAGGGAAGCCATAACCTTCAGGGCAGTTGAAGCTGGCATATTCATCGTGCTGCTGTATAAAGCCATACCGGCATAGCGGTCATCAACAAAGGCCTTTTCTTCCTGACTCAAGGTACTGTCGCCAGCCTGCAGCAGGTGTCGCCAGACCGACTGATAGTCAAAACTGTCAGAAGGAGGATTGTTTTTATAGGCTATACCAAGCTTATAGAATATATCAATGCTGGTCTGATAGGCCTTCAGGGTTTCATCAGACAGAGAAAAATATCTATCCACGAAGAAATTACTGAGCTGTTCTTTTGAGAAAATCTCTCTGGTATCAAAAAGCAGAGCTCTGTCACTGTCATTCTCAGAACGGGTACTTTCGCTTCTGCCTTCATCAGAAGTATTTTCAGAAACCTCCTGCTTTTCAGGATAGTCAGCACCGCTCACCAAAGACTCTTCACTGGTATCTGGTGTTTCAGGTTCATAAG
>DMTG01000059.1 GCA_003477345.1 Succinivibrionaceae bacterium
TTCTCAAATTTATAGTAATAGTTGCCAATGGTTTGATGCTGTTACTTGTATTTATACAGGTAATTACTCGATATGTATTCAGTTTCACTCCGGCCTGGGGAGAAGAATTATCCCGCTATCTATTCGTTTGGGTAGTATTTCTTTCTCTGCCTCTCGTGGCCAGTTATGGCGGCCATATGGGCATTGAAACGTTAACCAGTCGTGTACATGGTAAGTTTTTAAAAACACTGAATATAGCCGCTGATGTTTTCTCTATAGTCTTCCTGTCTATCATGGTATGGTATGGTGGCATTATGGTTGCCCGCCAGAGTATTCAGCTCTCACCTGCACTTCAGATCCCGATGTCTGCTGTTTATGTGGTAATTCCGTTTGGATGTGCTGTAATGCTGATTTATGTAATTGCTAATCTTATAAAGCTGTTACATACGCCGGCAGATCAGGTCAAGCACAGACTCAGTGAAGAATAAGGAGACTTGAGATATGTTGCTATTAGTTGTCTTAGTAACCTTTGCAGTTGTGCTGGCTGCCGGAACCTCGATTGGAGTCGGCCTTGGTCTTGCTTCGGCTGCAGGTTTGCTTTTTGGTGAACATATGCCTCCACTTCTTGTGGTTGTACAGCGTATGTTTACCTCGGTTGATTCTTTCTCTTTCATGGCAGTGCCTTTCTTCATGCTGGCGGGTGCTTTCATGTCAGACGGTGGTGTTACCAAGAGAATCGTTGACTTCTCCATGTCTCTGGTAGGCGCTCTGTCAGGCGGTCTGGCTCTGGTGGTATCAGTCGCTGGCATGTTCTTTGCCGCTTTGTCTGGATCATCTGCTGCTACAACAGCTGCCATTGGTGCTTCCATGATCGATGAAATGGAAAAGCGCGGTTATCCTCGTTCATTTGCTGCCGCAGTGGTAGCGGCCGGCGGTACGGTAGGTATTATTATTCCTCCGTCCATTACCATGGTTGTTTATGGCTCCATTGCTAATGTTTCAGTTGCTGATCTGTTTATGGCTGGTTTCGCTCCTGGCATTCTGATGGGGATTTCCATGTGTATTGTCAGCTGGTTCATTTCTAAGAAGAAAGGTTACAAGGGAGAAGGTAATTTCTCAATTGTAAGAGTGATCCGTTCTTTCAAGGAATGCTTCTGGGCACTGATGATGCCGGTAATTATTTTAGGCGGTATTTATTTAGGTCTCTTCACTCCTACCGAAGCTGCTGCAGTTGCTGCTGTATATGGCGGTTTTGTGGGGCTGTTCATTTATAAGGAATTAAAATGGTCAGATCTTCCAAAAACTCTGCTTAGTGCAGCCTACAATACAACCATGATTATGTTCGTGGTAGGTGCAGCCAACCTATTCGGCTGGATTCTGACCAATGCTCATGTGCCTCACATGCTCGCAGAGTTCTTTGCCAGCGTAACCGATAACAAGTTTATCTTCCTGATGATGATCAACGTTCTGCTGCTCATTATAGGTACTCTGGTTAATGCATCTGCTGCGGTTGTTATTCTTACCCCGATTCTGCTGCCGGTAGCTGTAGGCATGGGAATTGACCCTATGTTCTTCGGTGTGCTGATGGTAGTTAACCTGGCAATCGGCTGTGTTACCCCGCCAGTTGGACTTGATTTGTTCGTGGTATCTTCCATTACTCATCTGTCCATTGATCAGGTTACAGCAAAGATTCTGCCATATCTGGCAATGTTCCTGGTCGATCTGCTGGTGTTAACTTACTTCCCTATCATTATTACCTTCGTACCAGATATGATGAACGGACGATTGTGATGTGATATAAATCAGAATATATAATAAAGGGCGCCATGATGAGCGCCCTTTCTGATCATATGTACTTAGCGGCCTATAGGCTGCGGATAATTTTTCTAGATTACAATTCCTGTGCGCAGAATATCCCAGAGCATTATGGTTCCGATAAGTTTTCCTTCCTCAATAACCGGCATTGAAGAAAAACGGTTTTCCTTCATGAACTCTAAAGCCACTACTGCCATGGTATCTTTTGAACAGGTGTGAGGCTGTTTAGTCATAACATCAGCTGCTTTCATGTTGTATATGTCAGAATGTTTTTCTAAAAGTCTTCTGACATCGCCATCGGTAATAATGCCTTTTAATACCTGATCTTCATCTACCATACATACAATCGGAACATATTTTTTGCTCATCTCTATCATGGCATCTTTAAACAGAGAGTCTTCTCTGACGATTGCCTGTTCATTGCCCTGTTTCATAATATCGCTTACGCGGAAACGCAGCTTTTTACCAAGCAGTCCTGCAGGATGATTGGCACCGAAATTTTCCTTGCTGAAGCCGTATATCTGGCTGCAGGCAATTGCCAGTGCGTCGCCGTATACTAGTTCGCAGGTGGTGCTGGAGGTTGGAGCAAGGCCAAGATTATCAGCTTCATTCATGCTTGGCAGTACCTGTACGATATCGCAGTATTTTGCCAGAGAAGAATTTTTTCTGCCGGTAATGCCAATAAGAGTTGCGTTTTTTAGTTTGATAGATGGCAGAATATTCAGAATCTCATCACTTTCTCCAGAATAACTCATGGCCAGTACCACATCATCAGCAGTTACCATACCTAGATCTCCATGCAGGGCTTCAGCAGGATGCAGGAAAAATGATGGCGTACCGAGGCTTGCAAAGGTAGCAGCCATTTTATGTCCAATATGTCCAGGCTTTCCCATTCCAGTTATTACTAGTTTTCCTCTGCAGTCGACAATTGCTCTGACAATCTGCTGGAAACTGGTGGTTCTGATGATTTCATCACGTAATGCTCCAAGAGCTTCAATTTCTGTATTAAAAACGTCTTTGGCGATTTTCTGCAGATCGACACTGCCAATATCTTTCATTTTACAAGCCCTCTATACATTCTTTAATGGTAACTACATCTTTAATAAAGTTTTCGGCTTCTGCAAGAGGCAGCATGTTGGTGCCGTCAGACAGGGCCTTTGACGGATCAGGATGGGTCTCAAAGAAAACTCCGTCAGCACCGGCTGCCATTGCAGCACGTACCAGAGGCTTTATGTGCTCGCGGTTTCCTCCAGTGGAACTGCCGTCTCCGCCTGGCTTCTGTACGCTATGGGTGGCATCGAAGATCACAGGGTAACCATTTTTCTGCATTTCCATAAAGGAGCTCATATCCACTATCAGCTGGTGATAGCCAAAGCAGCTGCCTCTTTCGCAGAGCATGATGTTTTCTGCACCCGAGTCTACAAGCTTGCCTACGACGTTTTTCATGTCTTCAGGTGCTAAAAACTGACCTTTTTTGACATTGATTATTCTGCCGGTTCTGGCTGCTGCTGCTAAAAGATCGGTCTGTCTGCACAGATAGGCCGGGATCTGCAGAATATCGGCAACTTCGGCCACCTTCTGGGCCTGCTGAGGTTCATGAATGTCGGTTGCTATCTTCAGACCGAATTCTTCTTTGACTCTAGACAGCAGTTTCAGTCCCTCTTCAAGGCCTGGTCCTCTGTAAGAGTGAATCGAGGTGCGGTTAGCCTTGTCAAAAGATGATTTAAAGTAGTAATCAATAGGATAACGCTCACTTATGTCTTTCATGACCTGAGCTACAGTTTTAAGACATTCCCATGATTCGATAGCGCATGGGCCTGCAATTACCGGGATTTTCTGTTTTAGCATAATTTTTCTTCCTGGTTTCTCTTATCTGGCAATAAGCCATTCAATGAATTCTCTAACCGCACCGCTGCCGCCGTTAAAAGCGGATACAAAGTCTGCGTAATCTCTAACTTTAATCACAGCGTCAGCCGGAGCACCGACAAGTCCGCCCTGTTCATGAATTGCCTTCATGCAGGGAAAATCGTTTAAATCATCTCCGATATAGGCAGTCTCAGAAAGAGAAGCTCCTATTTCTGCAACGGCCTGTTTTAGACATTCAACTTTATCACTTATTCCCTGATAAACATTTTTTATGCCTAATTCTGCTGCTCTGATCTTTACTATATCGGATGTTCTTCCTGTAATGATTATAGGAACTATTTTTTTTCCTGGCAGTAAATGAGCAATGCCGTAACCGTCTTTTACGTCAAAGGCTTTCATGATCTCGCCCTGCTGACCAATATAAACCTTGCCGTTCGTAAGCGTTCCGTCTACATCCATTATTAAAGCTTTAATCATGAGCATTCCTGTGTCTATAGTTAAGTGTTTTTCAGATTTTATTATGAATAGAGAGAAAATTCAGCAGGTATATAAAAAAATTATTATCAAACTATTTGTTTTGTCTTCGATAATTGTTTAACAGTATCTGCAGTTCGATTCAATAAAAAAGCTGGAGTCAAAATATGTGACTCCAGCTAATTTATCAATCTATTTTCTTTTAAGAGAAAATCGGTTGTTAATTGTTCTCAAATACTGATTTTGCGTGTCTTTCGCCTAATACTTTCAGAATATTTGGATATTCTTTGTCAAGTTTATAGAACAGGAGGCAGACAAAACATATGGCAACCAGGACAATAGGCAGGGTTACGCTGCAGGTCATAATGGAGCTTAGCGCCTCTTCAGTCTGCTGCTCGCTTTCAGAATTATAGCCACCCATGCTGAGGAAAAGACCTGCTAATGCCGGAGCAATGCCGGCGGCAACTTTTGTTCCGAAAGATGCACCTGCATAAATGTAGCCTTCATGTCTTTCTCCTGACTTGTATTCACCGTATTCAACAGTATCCGGGATCATGGCAAAGAGTGTGCTGAAGCCGAAACCTTCACCTAAGCCCAGCAGTATCGAGGTAATGTAGAAGGCATTGATTGACTCAGGCGCCAGATATCTGATAGCAGCAGCACCAGCAAAGCTTATGCAGCCCATCAAAAGGCAGTTTCTCTTTCCAATAATCTTTAAAAGAAAAGGAAGTACCACTATCATCAGAGCTATTCTTGAAACATTTACAATGACACCATAAGTACCTACAAGACCGGCATCATTTAAGAAATATTTGCAGAAATATACATTTACGGAATTGAAAATCATATCAGTAGTACAGATTAATACCATTGAAATGACTAGAATAATCCAGTAAAGGTTGGTTACCAGCGATTTAATGGACTTTTTGAAATCAGTTTTCTCTACCTGCTGAGGTGCGCTTTCGATACGCTCATGACAGAAGTAGAAGGTCACGAAGAACAGAGCTGCGCCGATTGCACCGGTTGTCATGAAGGTGTACATCCAGGCATGAACGTCGTTTCCATAGAATTCAACCAGCGGCATGGTTATCGCGCTAATAGTGGCAGCGCCGCCGGCAGCGAGAACCATTCTGAAGATTACCAGAATTGAACGCTCATAGGAGTCATTAGTCATTGAAACGCTCATGACACCGTACGACAGGTTGATTGCGGTATAAACAATGGTGATGGCGAAGTTATAGGTGAAGAAAATGTAGATTAGTTTAGCGGTAGTTCCAAAGTCTTCAGGCACAGAGAACAGCATTACTGTACCGATGAAATATGGAATAATCATGCGCAGAACCCAGGCACGTGCCTTGCCATACTTGGATTTGGTCTTTTCAATGATATGTCCCATAAGAATATCTGAGAAGCCGTCAAAGATTCTTGATACAAACAT